>JAPUIP010000845.1 GCA_027296925.1 Candidatus Poribacteria bacterium
TGTCGAAAACATGGCGAGCGGGGGCGGAACAACCTTCGCATCCATCAGACCTTCGGTAAATCGGACACCATCCGGTTGCTGGAATGTAAGGTGTGTGGCGCGCGATTCTCCGAACGTGCTCACACCGCCTTGTCAGGGAGCCGGCTTCCCAAAGAGAAAGTCATCTCGATTCTGCATCATTTGGCCGAAGGCTGTGGGCAGCGACAAACCTGCCGGCTGGTGGGGGTGAGTCGAGATGCGGTGGGTCGTTTGACCCGTATCGCCGGCAATCATGCCAAAGCCCTACATGATGAACTCGTTAGAGACGTGAGGGTGACCGAAGCCCAGGCCGATGAGAAGTGGTGTTTTGTGGGAAAAAAAAGACAACAACTGCAACGAGGAGGAGAAACTCGATTGCGGCTCCCAGTGGGATCATGTGGTTCTCGAGGTTGAAAGCCGCGCAATCCTTTCCATGGTATGTGGCAAACGGACGAAAGAAAACACGGAAGAACGGATTGGTGACTTTGCCAGTCGTGCCAATGATGGGAACCCACCGCAGTTGTTTACCACGGATGCCGACTGGTGTTACAAGGGGGCATTGCTCTGTGTTTACGGACAGTGGGTCTACCCAGAGCCCACAGGCAAGCCGGGGCGACCGAGACACCCGTATCAAATGGTCCCCGATCTGCAGTATGTGACTGTCAAGAAGGTTCGAAAAGGCGGACGTGTGGTGAACGTAACACCGGAGCAGGTTTATGGTACACCTGATGCACTTTGTGCAGCGCTCTCCGACTCAAAAGCTTCCAACGGTGTCAACACGGCGTTTGTCGAACGACAGCACGGTACGGATAGACATCTCAATCGGCGAAAGGTCCGGAAAACGCTTGCGTTCTCCAAAGAGAAGGCGTTTCACCATTGCCAAAGTTGGATTGGCATCCCGTATTATAATTTCTGTTGGGATCCCCGATCGCTGAGGATAAAGACGGGAGCCGGAACAGATACCCCTCAGAGTCCCATGATGGTGTTGGGCGTGACAGATCGGGTCGGTGGAGGAAATGGCAACGTATCAAACTAAAGCAGACCACTAAGTAAGATGCTGATTGCGAAATAACGCGACAATGTGGGATGGTTCATTTTCCGCTCAAGTTCGGGGATGGTTCATTTTTATCGATGCCTGGCAACCGGAATCGGGTCATTCCGACCTAGATGCTGTTGGCGAATTCCGAATTTTTAAAGCCATTGCAAATTGAGGCGAGAAGGCATCTTTTTTTGTTGTGTGAAAAAAGGACGCCACTGCCAAGACACCGACGAATACAAGGATCGTTATGATCCGTCAAGGGAGGTCAAAACGATGTCTTCACATCGTTCCGAACCACTATTCGACGTCGCGCAATTGGCGCACATCGAAATTTACACACCGAAGCTTGAGGCATCGGTGAACTTTTTCAAAGCGTTTCTTGGAATGCAAGAGACCGAACGGTCTGGGCAATCGGTATACCTTCGAGGCTTCGAGGAGTGGTACCATCACAGCCTCAAAGTCACCGAAGCGAAAAAACCGGGATTCGGGCACGTGGGATGGCGAACGACTTCAGAAAAGGCACTTCAACGCCGCGTCAAAGCCATCAAAACCACTGGCCTGGGCAAAGGCTGGATTGAGGGAGATCTGGGGCATGGTAGGGCCTATCAGTTTACCCTGCCAGACGGTCATCTCTCTGAGGTCTTCTGGGATGTCGGCAAATTTGTTGCCTCCGAGGAGCAACGGTCTAAACTTCTCAACCGCCCTCAGAAAAGACCTCTTCAGGGGATTCCCGTTAGTCGACTAGATCACTTCAACTTACTCGTCCAGCACGTTAAGCCTAACAAAGATTTCATGGTCGAATCCCTGGGCTTCAAGGTCCAAGAGAACATCGTCATGAAGGACGGGGAAGAGATCGGATCATGGCTGAGTATAGACGATTCCGTCCATGATATCGCCATGCTGAAAGACCCCGAAGGGGCGAGTGGAAGGTTGCACCACATCACCTTTTGGTACCGCTTTCCCAGCCAAGTCGATGAGATCGCCGATGTCGCCGTGGAATACGGTATTCCAATCATTACCCAACCCGGCCAACATGGCATCGCGAGGACGAGATACATCTACCTCGAAGAGCCGGGCGGAAACCTGGTCGAATTAGGCCAGGGCGGGTATGAGATCTTGGATCCCGACTGGACACCGATCACATGGGGGGAGGAAGATCTCTCCTTGGCGTTAGTTCACTACGGCGCGTCATTCCCAGAAGACTTCTTGGCACGCGGGACCCCGCCGGTCTAACTCTCTACCCGCCTCTTTAGCGGCTCGAACATTCCACCTCGGTCATGGTTAATGTCACCCGTTGGTTTTCGGGACGGATAAAGTAGATACCGTTGCGATTTTCGGAGGTAAAGCCCAGAGGTTCTAGCCGTGCAAAAAGCCAGTCCTCAAGCGGCACATCCTCCAGATGAATCGTGACGTTCCCGGTTACCGCGCCAAGTCCGGCCAAGCTGATGCCGTGCTGCACCGCAATCGCTGAAAGCACTTCGCGCAAATTCGCGTCTTGACCGCTCACGTTCCGCGTAATCGGCGTGGTTGGTTGTGCAGGGCTTACTGTGGGCAACCCGCTCAAAAATAGGAAACTGATGAGAATGGCAATCCGTGAGATCACGATGGTAACTTCAAAGGTGCGCGTGCAAAATAAAATAGCTCATGTCGGCTTCGAGTTAAAAACCGCATGAGCCAAGAGTGTTGTAGAGAGTGATGCTGACAGGGATATCCGTAGCGCGTCTGGTCCGCATTGCTCTCCAATGTGACCCCCCCCATCGCAGCGATGTTCACTTTATCCCCTCCAAGACGAAATAGTATCCGGGGTTCCAGCTCTGACAAACCAGAAAAACTTGCCCGTCGTACTCATACCAGACCGCATTGTGAATATGGTCCGCACGCTCAATACCTAACTCCTCCTTCGGACGGATTGTAGATACCACTTGGTATGTCGTCCCATCAAGAATATAAATCGGCGCCGGCCTGTCTTTTTCTGGATCGTCGAGACTACCGACAACGGCGTACCACCGGTCACCTCTCTTGAAGTAATCTATGCCGCAGGGCCGTGACCCCGGTGGCAGCGTGTGAGATGCCGTGAAGCTGCCCTCAAAGGTATAAATCTCGAACCGCGAATGTGGCCTGTCAGCGATGGCAAGGTGGCTGCCAAGCGGCGTCGGATTCATACCGTGGGCCGTCCCAAACTTTCCGTGTTCTTCGGGGTTTTGTGTTTTGCCTCCAAAGATACCACTCCATTGACGGGTGGAAAGATCGATATTCGTAATGTAGTTTGCGCCGTAACCATCGGTGACAAAAAGCCGGTCCCCTTCTAACACAGTGTCGGTCGGCTTGTAGGCATTTTCCGCCTCACGGTATTCGTCAAACTCGGGCTTTGGAAGAATAAAATCGATCTCGCCTTCCAAGGTCACTATTGCCACCATTTCAGCGTTATTTGCCGACAAGAACAGGCGGCGCCCCCCATCAAAATCGCCAATCTTTGTGCTGTGAAAGTTAACGGACTCCAATTTCGGGGGCAGTTCGATTATCTCCTGCGCTGTCAGGTCTGGACTCACGCGAAGCAAACCGCATCCTGCCATACCATAGTAGATGTGGCCATAGTCGGGGCGCTTATCAATGGCAAACCCGCCATGGAGTCCCTCCTCGAAGCCAAGTGCTTTTTGCGGCAAGCGGCGCAAATCCTCACAATATGTGAACACAAACGGGTCTTGCCCGCTCGTTTTTGAAAGTTGCATTAGAAATCTCCTCTTTCACTCCGGGCGTCTTTCAAATGAGTTGAAAGCGCCACGCACGTGATGGGTGAAAAACGTGTGCGTTTCAAATGGACCGACGGGCGACTCGATCACCGGCTCTAAGATGACAAAATCTCCAGGGTTCCATGCCTGGGCGATGATATAAAACTTGCCATCAATCACACGAAGCACCGCATTGTGGATGTGTTGAAACTTCTCCAGGCCGAGTTCTTCTTTCAGAAGACCATAATCAAAGAGTCGACATACGCAGAGTGAGGCCTCCGCCAGAGAAGCCGGCGGTTGACCTCAAGCACTTGTTATGCGGTTTAAGTCACGCGCTGCGGGACTCGTTATCTACGGCTTCGGCCCAATCGGATGTGTTTTTGGCAGCTCCTTGGCAATTTCGGTGGCCTTTTCAGCCGTTTCGGGATGTCCCCAACCGCTGGCACTCACCCCGTCCGTAATGTCATTCACAATATTATCGTCTTTCGTCGGGCTAATTCCCGCAGGAACATTGTCCAGGTTGAGCTTGTGGCGGACTTTCCAAGCGATATTAGTGTCTGCACAAGAGCTATCACCACTGACACCGATTGCCCCAACCAGTTTGCCATCGGGGTCATACAGTGCCAACCCCCCGCCAAACACATTCACCCCGCCAATTTTATGACCGACCATCGGGTCTTTTTCAGTGCCAATGTCTTTAGAGGGCCCTCGATATGCCGT
>JAPUIP010000846.1 GCA_027296925.1 Candidatus Poribacteria bacterium
CCGTACCGGCAACCTTAAAGTCCATGTCACCGAGGAAATCTTCCGTACCCAACATATCCGTCAAGATCACTTCGCGATCTTCTTCTTTAATCAATCCAACACCCACGCCGGCAACCGGTTTTTTGATGGGCACACCGCCGTCCATTAACGCGAGGGTCGCGCCACACACAGTCGCCATGGAGGAAGAGGCATTCGATTCCAGGATTTCCGATACAACGCGGATGGTGTAGCGAAAATCATCCCGATCGGGAATCACAGGTGAGATTGCTTTTTCTGCAAGGGCGCCATGGCCAATCTCCCTTCGTCCTGGGCCCATAATTCGCTTCACTTCGCCGGTACTGTAGGGCGGAAAATTGTAGTGCAGAAAGAATGCATTCCGAACCTCGCCGGTCAGTGACCGATTCACATCTTCGTCACCTTTGGTACCCAGTGTCGCCACACAAAGCGCTTGGGTCTGTCCGCGCGTAAAGAGTGCTGAACCGTGTACACGCGGCAGAATTGCAACTTCGCCTGAAATTAGTCGAATATCTTTGACGCCACGTCCATCAACACGTTTCCCTTCGTTCAAGATTGACTGACGCATCTCTTCCTTCTCAATGTCACTCAATATCGAGAGCGCATCCTTCGTCACTTCAGGTGTTTCTTCTTCCAATTCCACATCATCAAGGACCGCTGATAACACATCTTCCTGAACCTGCTCAAGATAGCCTTCCCGGTCTTGCTTGTCATCCATGCCGATCGATTCGCGAATCTTGACTGTCGCGAGGCTCCGAATGCGTGAGTTCAGCGCTGCATCAATCTCTTTCACCTTGTACTCGCGGGTGGGCTTTCCATCAACGGCAACTAAGCCGTCCTGAAGTTTGATAATCTCCTTAATCTCCTGGTGGGCTGCCACAATCGCATCAATCACCTCATCCTCCGGTACTTCATGTGCGCCACCTTCAACAGACATCACGGCATCTGCCGTACCACTCACGAAAAATTCCAATTCACATCGCTCTAATTCTTCATAAGTCGGATTGATGACAAATTCCCCGTCTAACCTTCCAATTGTGACAGCACCGACAGGGCCGTTAAACGGTATATCCGAAATACTCAGCACTGCCGACGTCCCGATTAAGGCAGGAACATTAGCGGGATGGACCTGGTCCGAAGAGAGGACCGTACACATCACCTGAACTTCCGACTTGTTGTAATTTGTCGGGAAGAGCGGTCGGATACAATGATCAATCAGACGCGCTGTCAAGAGTTCGTTCACTCCCGGGCGCGGCTCACGTCTGCCATACACGCTGGGGATTCGTCCCGCTGCATAAGATTTTTCACGATAGTCAACAGTTAACGGGAAGAAATCAAGACCCGTTTCCCCCTTTTCAGCGACTACTGCCACTAAGACAACCGTTCCACCGTATTGTACCCAAGCGGCTCCATCTGCTTGTTTGGCAACCTTACCTGTCTCGATTGAGAGTTTTTCACTCCCAAGTTGCATTTCGACTTTCAATATCTTTCCTCCTCACAACGTTCTACGGTGGCTCACTAGCTTCTCCTGCCTGAAATCGTGTCACGAATTCCAAGTCGGGTAATCAGATTTCGATACCGTTGAACATTCTGTCTGTAGAGATAGCGCAATAAGCGGCGTTGTTTACTCACGAGCCTGTACAGTCCTTGTCTCGAATGATGATCTTTCCTATGTGTCCGAAAATGTTCTGTCAACTCCCGGATGTGGGTATTGATAATTGCGACTTGCACTTCGGTAGAGCCGGTATCGCCATCATGTGTTTTGTATTCTTCGATGAGTGACTTTTTCCTCTCAACCGCCAAAGCCATACGGATTCACCTCCCTTCTGGCATCTTGCTCATACACTGTTTTCTTCGCATATACGGGTTAATATACCACAAACCGGAGCGGTTTGTAAATCAATTTTTCGCCCGACTCAGCATTGCTTTAGCGTTCGCAACGTCCTGTTTAATCTGATTCACTAACGCCTCCGGATTTGGGAAAGCCTGTTCGTCACGAATCCTTTCGATAAAGAAAGTCTCGATCTCTTTTCCGTAGGCTAGTCCCGAGAAATCAAAGAGATGACTTTCAATTTGAAACTTCACCCCATCGAACGTCGGTCTGGTTCCCATGTTCAGTACACCATCAAACATCTGACCCTCGAGTTTTGCGCGAATCGCGTAAACCCCGTTCGGTGGCAACATCTGCTCGCCGGCATTGATATTGGCGGTGGGAAATCCAATCTTGTGTCCGCGTCCTTCCCCCTTGACCACCTCACCGGTGATCGCGTATCGACGCCCAAGCAGTTGGGCTGCCAAATTGAGATCGCCGTTCCCAATCGCCTCACGAATCCTTGTGCTATGAACAGGGATGCCATGAAGTTGCGTCGGACCAACGATTGTTACGCCTAACTGATGCCTCTCGCCAAGCTGCTTCAAAATCTCGGCGGTGCCAGATCGTCCCTTGCCAAAGTGCCAATCATAGCCAACAACGACCTGTTTGGCATGCAATCGCTGCAGCAGCACCTGTTGAACAAAGGTATCCGGCGACATCTGTTGCAGCATCCCATCAAAGCGAGCAAACACAACGATATCAACGCCAAGCTGTTGCAATATCTCAATTTTCTGGGAAAGGGAAGTTAAGGCGGGGGGACATCTTTCAGGAGCCAGGAACGCCAGCGGGGAAGGGTGGAATGCCAGCACAAGCCCCGGCAACTTCAGCGCTTCTGCTTGTGTTAATACCTGCCGAAGGACGGCTTGATGTCCAATATGCAATCCATCGAACACACCAACGGTGACAATCAATTCCTGGCGAAGCGTCGAAAGATCTTCTAGGTTGTAGAAAATTTGCACAATTCAATCTCCAGGGACCGACGATTGAGAATTGTCAGGTCAAAGCCAACTGCTAATTCAGCAGGTCAATAACCACATCAATCGGTGTCACAGCTTGATCGGCAAGCGACGGGATACGCTCAAGACAATCAAGCGTGTGTGAATCCACAATATGGAATACCCCGGACCGCGTTCGGGTGAGTTGAGAAAGATGGCCGCCACATCCCAACACGGCCCCCATATCGGCGGCGAGCACGCGAATATATGTCCCTTTAGAACAGACAACTCGAAAACGAACTTCGGGTATATTGATGGATAGAATCTCAAGCGATTCGATCAGGACCTTTCTCGGTGGCCGTTGAACTTCGATACCTCGACGAGCCAATTTGTATAAGCGCTTGCCTTTATGTTTGACCGCCGAGAACATTGGCGCAATCTGTTCAATTTCCCCAACAAACTGCTGGGATACCGATTGAATCTGGCCGGGAGTGATCTGGCTTGTGTCGGTCATTTCGAGAATGCGTCCACTGGCATCAAGAGTATCTGTTGTGGTGCCCAATATCAGCGTGCCTTCGTACCCCTTTGTGCCAACCTGCAACGCTTCAAATAGCTTCGTTGCATCTCCTAGACAGATAAGCAAAACTCCCGTCGCATCTGGATCCAGTGTGCCTCCGTGTCCTGCCTTACTTACGTTTAACAAACGCTTCACGCGATCCACGGCTTGTCGCGAAGTGAGCTGGGGGGGTTTGTTGAGGTTAAGAATACCATGAATCCGCATGGTGGCAGGATCGGACGACTGGACACAGTACAATGAATCCGTCGACAACATTTGGCTTAGTGATGAGCAAACATCAATGCCTAAACCGATTTGGGGTTGCTGAGCCGCCGTTGAGTACTTTCCACAAGCTGCGCAATCGCCTCGTCGCAAGGTGCCTCAATCTCACAACCGGCAGCGCGTTGATGGCCGCCGCCGCCGAATTCGGCAACAATTTCGCCAACATCGATGAACGACTTACTTCGCAGGCTGGCCTTTGACTTCCCATCTTCAAGTTCGCTGACGAGAATTGCGACTTCAACGCTATCAATCGAACGAATATGGTTAATGAACCCATCCACGTCCTCTCGAGTCGTTCCGGTTTTACGGAACATCTCCTGCGTCGCGCACAACCACGCAATCTTGCCATCCGGCGCGATACCGATTGTTTTAAGCACTTCACCGAGCAGGTGGACGGTCCCGATCGGCACCGTTTCGTACACCAGGCGATACACCTCATCGACCGAGATATCCTCCTCAATGAGATCGGCAGCGACACGGTGAGCCGCCGGCGTCGAGTTTGAGTATCGGAAACAGCCCGTATCGAACATGACGCCCGTATAAAGGCAAAGCGCTCGCTCCTTGCCGATCGGACTTCCGTGTTGCCGTATCAGCCGATAGATGATTTCGGAGGTCGATGCAGCCTCGACTTCAACCAAGTTATAATCTCCAAACAGATCGGCAGTAGCGTGGTGATCGATGTTAACCGTTGCTTTGATTGGAATCAAGGTGCGAGAAAGGTCTTCGCCAATTCGGTTCAACATCCCCGCATCGAGGACCACCAAAATTTCAGGAGAGTCACCTTGATATGCGTCCGGGGTCAGAATTTCATCGCAGAAGGGGAGGAACTGATAGATTCTCGGCGTGGCGTCCGTGTTAACAATCTTGACCTGTTTTCCCAAGTCTTTGAGGAAGGAATAAAGCGCCAATTCGGCTCCAAGCGCATCACCATCGGGATTGATGTGCGTGGAAAGCGCAAAAGACTGATGCTGATCAAATACCTGCAAGATTGCTTGATAATCTTCCATAGCGGCGGAACTAAATGGTTTCGATTACCTCGTCGTCAGATCCTGAATCGCGTCCGAGTCTCTCTTCTTGGGCACCCGCTTGCTTGAGGAGGCGATCTATTTGCATCAATTGATCCACTGAGTTGTCTAACTCAAAACGCAACTCAGTGGCGTGACGTAAACCAATCCGTTTCGCAACCACACGCCGTAGAAAGCCGGCAGCACTCCTGAGCCCCGCTATGGAGTCTCTTTTCCGCTTCTTGTCGCCAACAACACTTACCTTGACATCCGCATACCGCAAATCCGGAGAAACTTCAACCTGAGAGACGGTGCAGAACCTGACCCGTGGGTCTTTTAGTTCTCGCTGAATAGCCTCGCTTAATTCTCTCTGTATGAGCACGCTCACCCGATCCACACGTCTTCTTTCGTCCATGATTCTCCCATCACGAGAGGATTTCAATCTCGTAGTCCGTCAATTCTGCCAGACAGGTCTCTTCGATAAAGTTGACCACATAAGACAGAACCCGGTTGAGATGCCTTGAATTATTTGAAATGGATACGACGCCAAGTACAGCCTGTTGATGAGCATCCAGGGCGTCAACTTCAGCCACAGCGATGTTAAAGCGATTTTTCAGTTGATCGGTGACGCTTTTGACAATCTGCCGCTTCTGTTTGAGCGAATGGCTTTCTGAAATTCTCAACCAGATTGTACAGATTCCGATATGCATAGACAATTGTCGATTGACAGTCTGTCTCTACCTCAGTGAACGCGCGATCTGCTCCTGAGTATAACATTCCAATACATCGTCCACTTTGCAATCATCGAAGTCTCGAATACCGATGCCGCACTCATAGTTTGCCTGAACTTGGGAAACGTCTTCTTTAAAGCGGCGCAGGGAATCCACTCTTCCCTCATAGACCAAGCGGTTGTCGCGTAATACCCGAATGGGGTAGTTATGGATAATTCGTCCCCAATTCACGTAAGATCCAGCGATTGTAGCGATACGTGGAGCCTTGAACAACTCCCGCACGATACATCTGCCAACCACAACTTCCCGAACCTCCGGCTCAAGCAGCCCTTCCATTGCCGATCTGACATCCGAAATCAGCGCGTAGATCACGCTGTACGTGCGCACATCAATGTCTTCGCGCTCTTTGGCGATGATTGCTCCGGTTGTGGGATGGACGTTAAAGCCGACCACAATGGCATTGGAAGCGGAGGCCAACAAGATATCTGTTTCCGTTATGCCACCAACGGCTTGATGAATAATGTTAATCTTGACTTCATCGGCACTCAGCTTTAATAGAGAGTCAGAAACCGCTTCGACGGATCCTTGAACGTCGCCTTTAACAATGACGTTCAACTCCTTCATATCACCTTCCCGGATCCGTTGGAATAGTTCCTCCAGGCTAACGCGGCTCTGTGGCCCGAGTTGTTTCTCCCGGTGTTTGGCTTGTCGAGATTCGCTGATGGTTCTGGCATCTTTCTCAGATTGAACCGCGAAAAACTGATCGCCAGCTTCCGGCACCCCCGTAAAACCGAGGACTTCAACCGGTGTTGATGGCGGTGCCGCTTTCACCCGGTGCCCTCGGTCGTCGATCATGGCGCGAACCTTTCCATAATAGCGCCCTGCGATGAAAGCATCACCAACCTTTAAAGTACCGTTTTGGACCAGGACGGTTGCTACCGGACCGCGCCCTTTATCCACCTTTGCTTCGATAACCGCCCCACGCGCCGGCTTATTCAGGTTGCCTTGCAGTTCAAGCAACTCCGATTCGAGAAGCAGCAGTTCCAATAGCTCTTCAATGCCGATTCGCTCCTTCGCCGAAATCTCAACAAAAATCGTCTGTCCACCCCATTCCTCCGGAACGAGGTCATGGTCTGCTAACTGCCGTTTGACGTAGTCGGGGCGGGCACTGTCAACATCTATCTTGTTGACCGCAACCAGGATAGGAACCTTTGCCGCTTTCGCGTGGCTAATGGCTTCAATGGTTTGCGGCATGACACCGTCATCCGCAGCGACAACAAGGACAACGATATCGGTGACTTCCGCGCCTCGCGCGCGCATGGCGGTAAACGCAGCATGCCCTGGGGTGTCCAGGAAAACAACATTCCCGTTTTCTAACTCCACATGGTACGCGCCAATATGCTGGGTAATCTGCCCGGCTTCGGTATCCATGACATTCGACTGCCGAATCGAATCAAGCAGAGACGTTTTGCCGTGGTCAACGTGTCCCATAATCGTGACAACAGGGGAGCGTGGAGCGAGGTCCTTTGGATCATCCGGCATTTCATGAAGGACCTGTTCTTCCAGGGTCAACTCGCGGACAATTTCAAACCCAAAAGTTTCACTGATCGACTTTAGGGCGTCGTAGTCCAGACGCTGGTTAATGCTCGCCATGAGCCCAAGCTTCATGAGGCGCATGATCATTTCCGTCCCCTTAAATCCCAACTCAGAAGCGAGCTGACCTACAGTGATCCCTTCTAAGATTTGCAGAACAGACGGTGCTTTTTCCTCCTCGCGAACTTTTGTCTCCTCTTTGACAGTCTCTACTTTGGCTGCAGTAATCTCCGCTTCATCAACAGTAGGAGCCGCCCCAACTTTTTCCCTGGGTTGGGTATCCACAGGCGTATCGGCTTTTCCGGCGGGCCCAACGGGTTTGGGTTTTTGAGCACTTCTTTCTGCCTCAACCAGCGCAACGGTCTCTGTATCAAGCGTGCTCATGTGGTTTTTTACGGGGACGCCATACGCACGCAACTCTTCGATAAATGCTTTGCTGCTCAACCCATATTGCTTTGCCAGTTCATAAATCCGAATTCGTTTACTTGTTGTGTTCTTACTTTTGTTCTGATCAGTCCGGTTACTTTTCATTTATACCTCCTTAACGTTTCTCTGAATTGCCAGGCTAAGGAGCTTTTGTTTGAATGAATCAATAGCCTGCTTTGAGAGGTTGACTCGCAAATGGGCGTTGATCTTCTGCGATCTAAAAGCAGTGTTAATGCACGCTTGCGACCAGCAAACATAAGCACCGCGTCCTGGTAACTTACCCGTTGGATCTGCTCGGAGGTTCCCAGCGGTATCCCGCACAAATCGAAGCAAATCTTTCTTGGGAAATTTACCACGGCAGCCAATACAGGTACGGATAGGCATTGCAACCATGGCAACCACCTTACAATGAATCAGGGACAGCAACTGAATCCGCCTCGTTTAGGTTTCGGAAGCCGAAAACATCTCTTGTGCGGCATGATGAATCTTCTCGGCGGTTTTGGCGCCAATCCCAGGCGCTGATGCGAGTTCTTCCACTGTTGCCTGAGCAATCGATGCAACCGTTGAAAATCCAGCCTCCCTGAGAAGTTCGGCAGTTTTGGGTCCGACATTCGTCAATTCGGTCAACTCAATCTCATCGGCGTGAGGTCGAGGCGATGCTTGCACCGTCTCGTCACCATCCGACTCACTGGTTGGCTGTGGTGAGTCATCCGCCGTCTCACTCGGTGCCGATTTGAATAACTCTTCTGCAATCTCCTCCTTAAATTGCGTTTCGGTTTCCGATTCGCTCTTTATATCAATTTTCCAGCCTGTCAAGCGGGCTGCGAGACGCGCGTTCTGTCCACGCCTGCCAATCGCCAGAGACAATTGATCATCCGGAACGACCACCACTGCGCTTTCATTTTCTTCATCAATGTTCACGCGAACGACCGTCGCCGGCTGCAATGCATTCGCAATGAAGATGGCCGGATCCGGATTCCATTCCAGGAGATCTATTTTCTCACCTTCTAGCTCCCTTACCACTGTCTGGACTCGCGAACCTTTAACGCCCACGCAAGTTCCAACAGCGTCGATGCTTTCATCCGTTGCCGCAACAGCCACCTTTGCCCGCTCGCCCGGATCGCGAGCAATTGCCATAATCCGAACTAAGCCGTCATAAATCTCAGGAACTTCCATTTCAAATAAGCGAGCGATCAAGCCGGGATGCGTTCGTGAAAGGACAATTTGCGGCCCCTTCGGATTGACCTGTACCTGAAGGACTAAACACCTCAGCACATCACCGCGCCGATAATCATGCGGATGGAGGACTTCACTAAAGGGAAGCAGCCCTTCCGTTCGTTCCAAATCAAGGATGATGTTGCCGCGTTCGATACGTTGGAAATAGCCGGTGATGATTTCCCCTTCCCGCTCCTTATATTCCTGATAGATCTGTTCTCGTTCAGCTTCCTTTATTTTTTGAACGAGGATCTGACGCGCCGTCTGAGCTTCGATCCTTCCAAATTCTCTTGGATTAACCTCAACTTCAATAATCTCATCGAGACGAACATCGGGATTTATCTTCAAGGCTTCCTCAATCGGGATCTCCTTGGCAAAGTGGTGCATAATTTCGACCACTTTTTTCGGCACGTAACATTTGATTTCCCCGAGATCGGGATCGATTTTGATTGACACCCCACGTGTCGAACCATAGCGTCGCTTAGCCGCGGCGTACAAAGCAGCTTCAATCGCCTCGATGAAAACCTCCTGCGGCAGTTCTGTCTGATCCATGATTTGGCGAATGGTCATGAGTAAGTCATTATTCATTGTGTAATCTCCACCATCCACCCAAAGTGTTACCACATCAGTTGGATTTGGGCTTTAACAATCTCTGAAATGACAACCTGAATCGTCTTCCCAGAAGTTTGAATCAGGGAAATTTTTCCTGCGTTAACCGCTTTCAGAGTGCCGTTCAGTTGTAAAAAGTCCCCCGCTGCGGAGGACATTTCGATTTGAATCTTCCGCCCCAAATTTCTACGGAAGTCAGCTTCTGTAACAAGGGGTCGGTCAACTCCTGGCGAAGCGACCTCAAGACTGTACTCACCTTGGATCGCGCCATGCACATCCAGAATGGGTTCGGCAAATCTGCTTACGTGTTGACAATCATGGAGATTCACCCCACCGGGCTTGTCGATTAAAAGCCTTAACACCCCACCGCCACCTGCTTGATATTCGACATCAACTAACTCGATTCCTTCATCTGCGAGGACAGGTGATAACAGATCAAAAACTGAAGATTTCAATGAAGATGTCATACCGATTACCATTCAGCGCCTATGCAAAGGCTTTCCCCGTCACGGCTTCACGGCGAGTTGCTCAGGCCTGTCCTTGAGCGCAGCAAAGGAACAATAGCGCGATCTATTTCCAATCGCTCCATTCGAGATCCCGACTTTTTCCAAAATAATAAAAGAGCGGGAAACTTCATCCCACTCTCGGACGAATCAAGGCAATCGCAACAGGGTGGTAAGTGTGCCGTCTCACGCTGAGTCTTTCATCCGAACCCGCCAGAAGCAGACATCAGAATTTGACACACAAAAAAACCGCGATGCTCTTCCCAACAAAGAAGGGGTGACTCGCGGCATGGTTAATATTATCATAAGCATTAGGATTATGCAAGAAAAAACTTCGCCTCTGTTTTCGGATTGAAAAGATGCCTCATCATCAACTGAAAGGGAAATCACACATCAGCTATCCGGACCGCTTTCATTTTCCGCTTTCTCTTTGACCGCTTTGACGTTGAGGCAACTCGCAACTTTTGCCCCTTTTGCGCTTCACGCTGCTTCAACTTTTTGGCTCGCTCTGCTTCCTCTCTCTCTTGCATTGCCTGTCGCTTTTGCACCGGAATGTGAGCCTCATATTCAGCATAAGTGCCGACAAACAGCTTTGCGGTACCGTTCTCAAAGACCAACAATTTGGTTGCGAGCCTGTTCAGAAAATAACGATCATGAGAAATGATAAAGATGGTTGCCGGGTACTCCGTCAACGCCTCCTCAAGGGCTTCTCGTGACGGTATGTCCAGATGGTTGGTCGGCTCATCAAGCAGGAGCACATTCGCGTTTTCCAGGAGCAATTTGGCAAGCATCACCCGGCTCTGTTCACCGCCACTGAGATCGCCAATGACCTTAAAGACCTCATCATCGGAAAACAGAAAACGTCCGAGAAAACTGCGGATGTCCCCCTGTTTCTGGCTGGGACGCAATTCCCAAATCTCATCGACAATCGTGTTATCGTGGTTCAGCCCTTTAAGTTCCTGGTCATAATACCCAAAGTGGAGATTGTGACCAACCTTTAGTTCGCCCGACGTCGACGGCTCATTTCCGAGAATCATTCGGAACAATGTCGTCTTTCCAACGCCATTGGGCCCAATGACACCCACAACGTCTTGCCGGTAGACCTCAAAGTCCAAACCTGCAAAGATCGTCTGCGCCCCATACCGTTTGCCCAAATTTCGACATTGCAGAATGTCGTTTCCGCCCCGCACATCCGGCGTGAAGCGGAGTTTAATGGTTTGCTCGTCTCCCTGGGGTTTTTCGATCTGTTCAAGCCGATTGAGCCGTTTCCGCCGCCCTTTTGCCTCGCGTGTACGCTGTCCAGCAATGTTGCGACGAATAAAGTCCTCCTCATGCGCGATGAACCATTGCTGCTTCTTATATTCGCGGTCATGTGTTAATTGATTGATCCGCTTGGTTTCGAGATACGTCGAATAGTTGCCACGATACTCGTTGAGCTTGTGATTTTGAAGTTCTACGATTTTTCGTGCAACGCGGTCTAGGAAGTAGCGGTCGTGGGAGACAATAACAGCCGCGCCTTGATATTCAGTATTCAGGAAATTCTCCAACCACTCAATCGCTTTGATGTCCAGGTGGTTCATTGGCTCATCAAGCAGCAGCAAATCGGGAGATTCAAGCAACAGCTTTGCGAGCGCAGCGCGGCTTTTCTGACCGCCACTCAACACGCCAATCTTCAAATTAAAATCCACATCGCGAAAGCCTAATCCACCCAGTGTGCGATTGGTTTGGTATTCATAATCGTAACCGCCCATCTGCTCATGCCGGTCTTGCAGACGAGCATATTGCTGCAGCAGCGCTGGATTATCCGCTTCCGTTTCCAGCCTTTCAGTGAGCAGAAGCATCTCATCCTCAAGGTCGCGCCGCGCCCGAAAAATCTCAAGCATTTCTTGACGCAATGTGCGTTCAGGGGCTAAATCTGGCTCCTGACTGAGATAACCGATCCGCAACCGCTTTGCGAACACGATGCTGCCTTTGAAATTCTCAATCAGGCCCGCAATAATCGCAATCAGCGTCGTCTTACCACTGCCGTT
>JAPUIP010000847.1 GCA_027296925.1 Candidatus Poribacteria bacterium
TGTGACTGCGTACTCAAGACTCGAGGCCGTCGTCACGTTCTGTGTCACCGGTACTTGCCCCGATGCGTCTGTCTCCTCGATTGATTTGTTTGTGTAAACCGCGGTCTCGTTTTCCGCAGTCGTTCCCAGGTCTTTGTTCGGAATTATCGAACGCTCTATTTCACCTTGCATTTTGAGCTCGTCTCTAAGATTCTTGAGGTCGATCAACAGATCAAGAGCAGTTTGATACCGCATTCTTTTTTCTTTTGTCAGCGCTTTTCGGACAATTCTCTGCAATTCATCGGGTACGTTTTCGAGAAGCTTTGGTTCGGTTTCAAGTATTGCAACGATCGTGTGGTTTAATGTTTCTCCCGCGAAGGGAACTTTTCCCGAAAGCATCTCATAAAGTACTACTCCAAGACTCCAGATATCAGTCCGTTCATCCGTTTCTCTCCCTCTGGCTTGTTCAGGTGACATATAGGAAACTGTTCCCATCACCACTCCGGGATTGGTTTTTACCAACGCTTTTGTTTCACCTTCCAGAGAGATTTCTTCAGCACTTTTCTTTTCTGTAAGTTTTGCCAGTCCGAAATCAAGAACTTTCACATAACCGTCATCACGGATCATGATGTTCTCGGGTTTGATGTCCCGGTGGATTATTCCTGCACCATGGGCTGCAGAGAGGGCTTCCGCAACCTGAATACCGATCTTGAGCATATTGTTTAGCGGAACCGACTCTTTCTTGGACAGACGCTCACGCAATGTCTGTCCTTCGATATATTCAGTGGCTATGTATCTTCTATCGTCCGCTTTACCAATTTCGTAAACGGTCAGGATGTTTGGATGATTGAGAGCCGAGGCCGCCTTAGCCTCCTGGACAAAACGGTTGAGCTTTTCCGTATCGTTGCTAAATTCATCTGATAAAAACTTGATTGCGATCTTTCGGTCAAGTTCGGTATCCTCAGCAAGATACACCTCTCCCATTCCGCCCTTGCCGATTTCGGAGAGGATTTTGTATTTACCAAAGGATTCACCGTTTAGAAAGGCCATATATTATTTCATTTCGCATATAGTATTACGGATTCAGAAAATTGTGAATGTTGCGTGATTCTCGGCATGTGGGAGCTTGACTACCACTAGAGCTTCGCTTGAAACGAAAATTGCCCGATTCCACACGACAAAAGTGGGAAAAAGTTACTATTTACTACAGTGCGTTTTGAAGGAAAGCAGCGAAGTCTCTAAGGTGTTGATTCTATTGGTGGAGCCGAGGGGGATCGAGTACCTGATGAGCAAAACCTAGAATCCCAATTCTATATTTTCTGGAGCTGCTAAGGATCCTATGGCATACTGCCCAAAAGACTTGTTTGCGTAGCTGTGTTGGTACCGGGGATCTTTTTATATAAAACCGGCGCGATTCACTACGTGGCGCTTTACCACGGGTTGATCGTAAAGGCGGGAACAAATGTCTTGATAGCAGTCCATAATGCGATTGGCGGCGCAAATCTCGGCGAGCTTCGCGAGTCTGTTGAAAAGGAGTTCATCGATTTGGATGAAAAAGAAAAGAATATTCATTTTTACAATCATTTTGCTGATGGCAGGTTCGTTAAACTCGACTGCCCAGACTAAAGAGAATCCGGTAGCGGAAACACCGTTTGTTTTACAGGTTCGTCTGAACAACGAAGCCATCACGCCGGTAACTACACGATTTATTGTGCGAGCCATCCGGCAAGCCGAAGAACAAAAAGCGAGATGTCTGATCATTGTGCTTGATACCCCCGGAGGTCTGGTTGATTCGACTCGCAAAATGGTCAAGGCAATTCTCCACAGCAAGATTCCGGTCGTTGTTTACGTTGCCCCCGTTGGAGCGCGGGCGGCATCGGCAGGTGTGTTTATCACAATGTCTGGGCACATCGCCGTGATGGCACCCGGAACAAATATCGGTGCGGCTCATCCGGTTCAGATTGGCGGATTGCCCGGTTCACAGCCGCCGCAACCGACGGAAAAAGAAAAACCGTCTGGCGAAAAAAGGGATGACCAAGAGACAAAACGGACAACTCCGATGGAAGACAAGATTCTCAACGACACGGTGGCGTGGGTTCGTTCGCTCGCCGAACTGCGCGGGCGAAATGCCGATTGGGCGGAACGGTCGGTCAAAGAAAGCGTCTCGGTGACTTCGACGGAAGCGCTAAAGGAAGGGGCGGTAGATTTCATTGCCGAAGATGTCAATGACCTTCTGCGAAAGATTGACGGACGCGAAGTGAATTTGATTGACGGCAAAGTGAAGTTAAAGGTCAACGGTGCGGAAGTGCGAACTCTTGAAATGTGGTGGGGCGAACAGATTCTAGCCGCCCTTGCTAATCCGACGCTAGCTTTTCTACTGCTCATTTTTGGCTTCTACGGCATTATTTTTGAGTTTTACACGCCTGGTTGGGGCGTGGCGGGAACGGTCGGCGTGATTTGTCTGGTGCTTGGTTTTTTTGCCATGGCTGTCCTGCCGATTAGTTATGTCGGACTTGCTCTGATTGTTATTGGGTTGGCGATGTTTGTCGCCGAAGCATTTGTCGTCAGCTATGGATTTCTGACAATCGGCGGTTCGATTACCCTTTTTATCGGCGGCTTAATGCTCATCGAATCACCGACGGGGTTTATGAGTGTCCCGCTCTGGCTGCTCATTCCAATTTCGCTGGGAACGGCGGTCATCAGCTTTTTTCTGGTCGGCAGCATTATTAAAACGAGTCGGACAAAGGTGCAGATGGGAAGCGAAACAATGATTGGAACAAAGGTTATCGCAAACCAAGACTTCCTCAAAGAAGGAGAAGTTTATCGCGGGCGCGTGCGGACGCACGGCGAATTGTGGACAGCCGTTTCCCGATACCCGATTTTGGCGGAAGAGGTTGTGGAAATTGAAAGCCGCAGGGGGTTGACCTTGTCCGTTCATCCAGTGGGAAGTGGTTCGTGAAAGATGTTTGCCGGAACCACGGTTGAAGGAAGATTAACTGCTGAAGAATCTTTGATTCAGGGAGAAAAAAATTATGTTGGAGCAAATTATGTCGCTAAATGCACTTGGAATAGTCGGGGTTCTGATCGGAATCGTCGTGCTGTATTTTTTGAGCTGCATCCGCTTTATCTATGAATATGAACGTGCGGTAATTTTTCGGCTTGGACGTGTATTACCGAAACCGAAAGGTCCCGGATTAATAATGGTCTTTTATCCGATTGACAAAATGTTCCGAGTCAGCCTGCGAACCCTCGTAACGGATGTGCCGGAACAGGACGTGATTACGAAGGACAACGTCTCGGTCAAGGTCAACGCAGTAATTTACTCGCGGGTGATCGATCCGCAAAAGGCGGTGCTTGAGGTTGAAGACTATCTTTATGCTACGAGCCAAGTGTCGCAGACAACGCTTCGCAGCGTTCTCGGTCAGTCAGAATTGGACGAACTGCTCTCGGAACGTGAACGCATCAACCGGCATCTGCAGGAAGTCATTGATCTCCAGACCGATCCGTGGGGCGTTAAGGTTTCCGCGGTTGAGGTTAAGCATATTGACCTGCCCGATACGATGAAAAGGGCGATGGCAAAACAAGCGGAGAGCGAACGCGAACGCCGGGCTAAGGTGATTCACGCCGAAGGTGAATTTCAAGCTTCAGCCAAATTGCGTGATGCCGCCAAAACCATCGAAGGGCATCCGATGGCGATGCAGATGCGTTTTCTCCAGACTCTGAACGATGTCGGAAGCGAGAACAATACGACCATCGTCTTTCCGGTTCCGATTGATTTGTTCAGCGCTTTCTTTCCGCAGAATGGCGAGTCGTCCTAAGTTGCAGGATTCTATTGGTGGAGCCGAGGGGAATCGAATACCTCATGACTGCCAGTCTCTTTTTGTATGATCTGTTTGAACCGTTTCGAGCCGTTTTACCCGGTTTTAACTGGCTATTGTGAATTATTGAAGCGTTTCAACAGGTTTTGACAGACTGTGGATGTGCAATATATGTGCAATTTAAATTAAGAGGGTCTGTCTAGCCTTCGAGTGCCTCGCAGCTTACCCGTGCAAGAAGACCGATTTGAAGGACCCATCTCTAAAACCGTTCAGAGTGATTGCGCGCTTCCCGTTACAGTCGATATTTCTTGACAATCG
>JAPUIP010000848.1 GCA_027296925.1 Candidatus Poribacteria bacterium
ACCGCTGCCGGCGGCCGGAGTGTTCCCAATGTATCCATCGCACTCGCACGTGCGTTTGCTCCCATCGTCTCGTTCGCTGCGACTTGAATCAGTTCGGACACGACATCTGTATCTCCAATCCGGCTTAATGCCACGCTGGCGTTACGGCTCAAGCGGCAGATTGACAAAGCCGTTATCTTCATTCAGGCTGTAGGCAAGGCGAAGCACCTTCGGTCGATCTACCTTTCCCATGCCACAATGTCGGATAAGATACGCCTGAATTTTGTCGGAGATTGTCTCGTGTTGGTCGATAATCGGTCTGCCATTAAATTGATTGGGAAACGCCTCAAACGGAATCATCAAATGTAAACTTCGGACGCCGCTGTATTTCAAGCGGTAAAAAACGCCGGAATCGTCTAACGCCTGAATTGTACCTGACAGCGCATCAAACGAGCGTTGCCAGCCTTGCTTATCCGCCTCAAAGACAATGTCGAAGCCTGTCACCGTTTTCCCAACTTTAATGGTTGTGGCTCCGTGAAATGACAGACACGGCGGGTTAAGGAAATATACATTGTTTTCTTTCTGAAGAAACCCCGTCTGTTCAGGGCTAAAGAGACAACGAAATACAACAGGCGCTGAACCGCGTTGCGACGCTCGATGTTTAGCGACTCGGTGAGACAGTCCATATTTCGAACTAAACCAAACCGCTTGAGCTCTCCCTCGTGGCCTGAAACCTTTGTTGACAATATCCTTCACGCGGTCTGCTGTTGTGCCGTGCCATAAAACCATATAACCAGCAGGGATTTCCTTTGATAAGTCAGGTCTTTTCAAATCCTCGACCAACTCGACAGGAATGTGAATCGACGTGACACTGTTCGCATCATTCGGGCATAGCGGTTCAATTTTCGTCCGGATGATTTCGTTGATAATCTCCCGAAGGTTTTCTCGGCTTTTGGGTTGTATCTCCCAATGCTTACCGAACAGAGCGGCGGTGACGTTGCGACGTTGGGAGGCATCATAGAGAAAAGAAAGCGCATCGTCCCGATTATAGTAGGCTTTCATCTCAGCTAAGGTCGGGAATCGTCCCATTGTTTTGAGTTTTTCGTTCATTGTGCTTTTCTCCTGTTTTCAGGATTGATATTTCTCAGTGCAAGCTGAACCCTATGACGGACGTGCTTGCTCTTATCTTTGAGGGCTTCTTGTAGTGCATCTACGGCGATGAAAGAATCGATTGCTTCCAATGCTTCCGCCGCGCTGGCACGGACCGGAGCGTGCGAGTCTTTCATGGCTTTGATCAAAGCTGGCACAGCAATTTCGTTACCAATGCCTCCCAACACACGCGCCGCAGTCCGACGAAGCCTGCTGTCCTCATCTCTCATGGCAGATATTAGCGCATCCACGGCCGGGTCGCCAATTGCCGCCAACGCTCTCGCTGCATTCAAGTTGACCTCAGAGTGCTTTGTTCTCACGGATGCAGAGATTAACGCATCCACCGCCTCAGCACCAACGATTTGAGAAAACGCGCGATCGGCTTCAATCGATGGCTGAAGCTGCTTGAGGAGATTTACGGCCCAAACTAGGCGAGGCATTAATGAACTTGCCCGCAATGTACCGTCTAGCGCAAATGCCTGCCAAATCGTCATTGCATCAACGGCTTCTTTGACGCCCATTTTTAACAGTACCTTTGCCAACGGTTCCTTCAAATGAGATTTGCCGTAAATCATAAAGCCGACCAGTACGCGAGCTTTCTGTGCTTTTGACATCTTGGTGATGGTAGGTTTGACCATCGATTGAAGGAACGTTCGCTCGTCTTGCATCACACGATTGATTCTGATTTCGACGCACGATTGAGGCAGAGAATCTGCGATTTCGCGTATTACGCAAAGCGGTATGGCACAGTTTCTCCAAATTTCGATCAGGATTGAAATCGATCGACTCAGAAGGTGAAACGGGGCTTGGACTTCGCTGCAATTGAGCAGTAGCTTTGGAACCAGCCTTCCAACTGCCTCAGAAAAGATCCCACTTTCGATACCGTGCTGCGAAAAAGAGGCGCGGAGTTGCTGTATATTCCAACCTGTCCTATATCCTCCCTCAATCATTTCTTGTAGCGCGTGGACGATAATTGCGCTACCGGAAGAATAGATGAGTGATTGAACCTTCTCCGATTGACTCGCTATGCCAATCTTGTTAATGGCGTATACCGCATCAAGAAATGCTTCTGGGGCGACGCTCCGATCTTTCATCCCTCCCCAACTGGCCACCGCAGATAGAAGTTCGTTTAACCCTTTTTCGCCAGCCAGCACGAGTGTTTCGATTGCGCTTACTCGAACCAACGCATCCGAATCCCGGAGCATTTTAATTGCGAGTTTGATCGTTTCTGTGGACAGATTTTTCTGCATGGCTTCTGTCACATACCAACGCACATCAGCATTTTCATCGGCTAATCCCTTTTCTAAAATTGAATTCGGTATGGCTTGGGGGGGTGTCATCAGATGCCACGCCGCAGAAACTCTCTGTGCGTCGTTATCTGCCTGCAACTGTGTCCCCCAACTCTCGACGGAAGATCGAGAAGACTTCGCGGCATACCTCGAACAATCTTTAGGGAGAATTTCCAACCCAAAGGTAATTTGCCGCGCCTTTTCTTGGGGTGCCCTTGTATCGTCGTTATAGACTTCCTTAAGGAAATTTAACCCCTTTCGGCTGGCACCCATTGGAATGTCGCCATGCCACGGCTTGTCGATGGTCACGTTATAAATGTTTGCCTCCCAAGGACGAAAGGCGGGCAATTCTTTCGATAAAATAGGCACACTGACTAAACCATTGTCCTCATTGAGACTGTAGGCCAACCGCAGAACCCCGTTCCTTTCCACAGCGCGAGTCATACCACAGTGTCGCGTAAAATACCTACAGATCTTCCGCATAATCTCCCGCCGCTGATGTATGACGGGTTTACCCAAAAACTGCTTTGGCAACCCTTCACAGGGAATAATCAGATGCAAACTGCGGACGCCGCTGTATTTCATGCGGTAGCAGACCTGAAATTCATCAAGGGTCCGAATCATCCCACTTAACGCCTCAAATGATCGCCGCCAGCCGGACAGGTCGGCTTCAAACATCAGATCGAATCCGACAACCTTGCGTCCATCGGTAACCGTTGCAAACGAATGAAACGAGAGATATTCATGCTTTTTAAGACGAACGGCGTCGATGGGTTTTTTGGCCTTTTGATAGACAGGAATAATCCGGTTTTGAATCGTCTCGTCGATAATCGTCCGAAGGTGATTTTTGCTCGTCGGATGGATGGGCCATGTTCTCGCTCGAAATGCTGCGTGTACATTTCGGATTTGGCATTCATCATACAGAAAAGTCATGACATCCTCTCGAGCGTAATATGCCTTCATTTCCCCCAAAGTGGGGCGTCGCCCAAAGGTGCATACGGTTGCCATCTCATCCCCCTTAAATGTATTATCTTTTCACGACCACACGGGATAAATTATGTTTCATGACATGCTCTCACGGAACGGGAATTCTTGCAAAACCCAATCGCCTGTTATGCAGGTGGCACCTGCACCAACCCCTCTCGTCGAACCTTGGCGATGCCTACACGGACCAGCCAGATACCCAAGCCGCCGTAAACAAAGAATTGAATCGTGAGCGCAATCAGCCGCGGCCAGAACATCGCAAAGCTCTCCGGATCGAGTGACAGCAAGAATCGCGCCCCGATGAAGCCTTGTGATTGTGGAAAAATCCATGTGAAACTCAAGAGCCATATCGGTAATATTTCAATAGGAAAGATCTTCCCCGAAACGATATTATCGATCGAACTCAAGAGGCCAGCCAAGACATTTTGATTAACGGCTCTCAGCGCATAGGAGTGCAAAAATACACTGCTCATCAGCGTTTCGTAGAAAATTTGCGCGATGGCGGCATAGAATAGATAAAGCATCGCAAGGGGGAGCATCGAAAATCGGATGTTGAAATCGATGTCGAAAAACTGGCCAAAGAAGCCGAAAATCACAAC
>JAPUIP010000849.1 GCA_027296925.1 Candidatus Poribacteria bacterium
CTCCCGGTAAAATGGATCTTCTCCAATCAACACCGGTTTGACGATCTGCTCGATGACATCTTTGTTTGCGCCGAAGGTATATCCCTCAACCCCCTCATCGGTCACAATCCGGAGCAAGCTTTGCGTCGCATCATGCTCGGGTCCCGGATGAGTGTGTCCTTCAGAGTCGCGCACCACCTTTGATTTGTAGTGAAATGTTTCGGTGATCAGATCGACAATTTTCATGCGCCATCCCTCCTATTTGCTGAGTTTAGCTTTCAATTGCTCCCACTCTTCGTCCGTAAGTGGCGGCGGCCAGGTGATACGATGTCCTTTAAGCGCAGAACGATACGCCTCTATTGGCGACGTTTGGGGCGAGCCGGCTGACCTGTGCGCCCCGATTCGTACATCGCATCCATCAACTCAGAGTGAATGATTCCATTCATCGGGCTCGTGCGAGGTTCGGCACGGCCGAGGATAGCATCGATGAAGTTGTCATCCGCCGAGCTGGCCGACATGTCGTCCGTAATCGGTGGCGGGTCAAGCTGCGCTTTGCCTTCGTAGACGCGAATCCAGCCGCCACTCCATCCGTCGATTTCCACTCGACCGCTATCGAAGATGAACGCCATGTGGGTTCCCGCCGGACTCGGACAGTTGCCGCTGATGACGATACCGGCGAAGACTCCGTTTTCAAAGCGGACGTTGATCGACGAGTTGATATCCACTTTGCTGCCGTGGTTGTCGAGAAAGGCGTGGACTTCTGCGACATTGGATTCTACAGACCAGCATAAACTGTTGAGCAGGTGCGCGCCGCTGTCATAGGCTTGACCGCCGCCGGACAGTTCGGGCTCTTGCCGCCATGCACCCTTTGTGGCACGAAGCCAGTCCTGCGTGATGTAGCCCGTCACCAACTCCAACGCGCCGAAGGTCTTGTTTCGGATACTTTCGCGTAGATAATAAAAGTTCGCGCTGCAAGGGGTATTATACCCAACGACAAACACCTTTCCCGTTTCCTTGACCTTCTCGGCAATCGTATAGGCGTCCTCGGCGGCGGTCACCATCGGCTTTTCCATGAACACATGGCAGCCGGCGTCGAGCGCTTGCATGCCTTGCTCGAAGTGGAGGGTGTGTGGCGTGGAGATCAGCACCGCATCAGGTTTGACTTCCGCGAGCATCTTCCCAATGTCGTCAAACGCGGCTGGCCGGGGCTTAAGCTCCAGCAAGTTCCGGTCGATATAGCTATTGGCGATTTCTGTATTGACGTCACAGGTGCCGACAATCTGAACATCAGCGTTGTTATTCATTCTTCGCGCATGACCGGAGGAATTTCCGCCACAACCGATCATCGCAAGTCGAATCTTGGACATAATTAACTCCTTTTAATATGAAAGATGATTGCATCAAACCTAAATGACTCTAGAGCCTCCATCGCCTGATATTTTGAACAAAAGCTGTAGACGTGTCAAGTAGAAAGGCATCTTGCCGGGAAACCGCTTTACATTCTGTATCTGAATGCACTATAATATAGAGAGTGAATGCATGATGCTGTTATTCTGTGATGGCATAAACCGTGAGGATGGACATGAAACAATTAACCGTTCGAGGCGTCGAGGACGAACTCCATCAGCTTCTTCAGCGTGAAGCGAAACGACAGGGGCTGAGTATTAATCGTTATGTGTTATCCTTACTCAAACAGGCAGTCGGATTGACTGAACAGAAAGCGACGCAGAAGCAAGCGTTCGATGATTTGGATCATCTTGCAGGAACCTGGAGCCGAGAGGAAGCCGATGAATTTGATACCGCCCTGAAACAACAACGCCAAATCGATGGAGAATTGTGGTGTATGAAGCGTTGATGTTGGATACCTCAGCATATTCCCTCTTTAAACGCGGGCATCACCAGGCGGTGAATGCGGTTCGTTTGGCTTCTCAGATTCTGATTCCAACGACTGTCATTGCCGAGTTATTAGCGGGATTTGAAAGCGGCAGCCGACGAGATAAGAATCGTCAAGAACTAAATACGTTTTTGTCAAGCCAGCGAGTGCGGTTTGTGCCGATGGTGGAAGCTACAGCAGAACGCTACGCTCACATTTACGCTCATCTACGCTCGGCAGGCACGCCCATTCCAACCAATGACTTATGGATTGCCGCGTCAGCGATGGAGCATGGGACGGCGCTATTGACGGCTGATGGCCATTTCCGTCATGTACCCCAGATTCTTGTCTCCTATCTCTCCCCGTGAAATCCACTCATCGCAGTCCCGCAGCGCGGAGTACGGTTTCCTGAACAGCGAATTCGTGGTCGAGCGAACGGTCCGGGGATTTCTCGCCGCGAATGTCCGCGACAAACGCACGCAGACTTTCGATATATCGCGGGCGATTTTCCACAGGCACGGTCTGCCACCCTTCTACGTAACCGTCCCGATCTTCGTCAAGGCAGAGGCGCAACGCCGGCGGCTCAAGCGGTTCGAGGATGGCGCTTCCCCGTGTGCCGTACACTTCCAGCCGTCTCGATGCTCCCGAAGAAACCTCCAGTGCCGTTGACTCAATAGTTGCCATCGCGCGGGGATACTCGAATACAGCGAGCGTGTTGTCTCGATACCACGGAAACGCGGTGTCTTCGTTTTTCAGAAACGGCGTCACTCGATCCGGCCGCCCCAGCAACGCGACAACAATGTCGATGAGATGGCACGCCAGTATGAACATAATTCCGCCTTCATGTTCTCCGTGAGAGTCCCATCGCTTCCACTCCACTTCGTTTGACCTGCCGGACGCGATTCGTCCCCGGACCGAGAAGATGTCGCCGAGCTTGCCGGTCCTCGCCCAATCGAGGATGAACTGGAAGCCCGCGTTGTAGCGGAACATATAACCGAGTTGCACGAGCAGCCCCTTTTCCCGCGCCAGATCTAAAACCGAACGAAACTCATCCAGGTCATCGCCGGCGGGTTTGTCCAACCAGACGTGCTTGCCGTGCGCAAGCGCCTCACGCGCAAAGCCGAGGTTCTGGGAAACACGCCCTTGCGCAGCGATACCCGCGATGCTTTCATCTTCCAGCATCTCCTCCTTTGACGAAAACCAATGAACGCCCTCATAGGCGGGATTTTTGCCCAGCGTGTCCCGGACTTCGGGTGAGGGCTCAAAGATGCCGCAGAATTCAACCTGATCACTCTCCTGCATCACCCGCGCCTTTCCCGAGGCATGGTCGTGGGAGATACCGTACTGTGCCAGTTTGATTTTCATGTGCTGTTACCCTCCACATTGTTGAAGTTGATCTCGGCTTAACGCGCCTTCACCGAAAATCCGAGAGAACGTGTTGCCGTGGCTGGATTTCGTGGCGGCGTCCATGCAACAGACGCTGAAAGCACGTCGCGGAATGTCAGTGTGATTCACATCGGAACTGTGGAGCAACCAGTTGTGGAGGAGGACCACTTCGCCCGCTTCCAATTCAAGATAGACCGGCGCTGATCTGGCGGCGATTTCCTCCGCTTGTTCCGGTGTGAGAAAGCCGGAACCATGCGTTGGGTTGACCAGGGTGCGATGCGAGCCCGGGATCACCTTCACACAACCATTTTCGACAGTTGCCGGGTCGAGCGCCGTATAAATCGTGATCAACGCATCCCGGTCGAGGTCGGTCCATCGGTCTTGATGCCATACGAGCCGCGTCCCCTCCCGGGCGGGTTTGTTCATGAACATCGCGCGGAAGCAGGCAATTGGCCGATCTTCGCCATAAATCTTCGCACAGACTTCGCGGAAAATCGGGTTCTGCATGTATGACAAAAACAGCGGATCGAATTCCAGATCCTGGATTTTGCGATACAACAGCGTCGCCCCCTTGTGACCTTTGCTCTGCGGTCCGGGTGAGTTTTTGCCTGGCTCGCGATCCAGTTGCATCAGCATGCGGTCGTAATCGACCGGCGCTGTGCCGAGCATGATGTCGTCAATCTTTCGCTGTAAAGCGTCGAGTTCATCATCGGTCATGACCTTGCCGATGCGAACATATCCTTCGTCGTAGAAATGCTTCCACTGTTCTTCGGTAATATGTTGTATCATGGCTTGATTCCTCAAAGTCAATGTTTGAGTACGACTGTCTCTGTTGATGAAACAGGCTGGCGGCCCGGTCTACTGCACAAATCCCGTTGTCATATTACGCTAACATCGTCAGACGCCGATCTTCGAGAGGCAATTCGATTTTCTTCCCACCGCGTCGATGCGACTCCCGAAGCCCGATCGCAATTTCAAGGGCCTCACGTCCGTATTCCCCTGGACAGAGCGGCTCCGTGCCTTCGTCGAGGTTTTTGACGATGCCTTCGATGGCGGCTTGCTGAGAACTCTTGGGGCGCTTCGGATTCGGAAACTGCCGGCGGATGGGTTCGCGCGTCTCAGCATAGCGGCTCCACATCTCAAAATCGGCGTGCTCGTTCCGGGCGGAGATCCAGCCGTCACTCCCGACGAAATCGATGTTCAACCAGCCACCGGTATTGAGGAAGCCCCGGATGCCGTTTTCGTAGAGAATCATGCCAGTCCCCGATAGGTCGTCATCCTTCGCCGCCGCCTCGTCACTGTTCATGTGTCCGAAAACCCACTGCGCCGGGGCACCCGCAAACATGCGAAACAGCGCAAGCGTGTGGCTGTGTCCGCGCGAAAGGCTCCAACCGTAGTTGCAGACCATCGAGGAAAATGTGCCAATCTCTCCGTTTTTGATGGCTTGCAGACAGGCTTGGAACCATGGACTCCAATTTTTGTGACAGGCGATCGCCAGAAGCGTGTTGTTTTGCCGACACGCCTCAATCATGGCATCGGCTTCGGCGAGACTCCGGCACATCGGCTTGGTCGCATAAATCGCCTTCACGCCTGCCTCTGCCACACCGATAACGACCTCCGCCCGCTCCTCCGCTCGGGTCGTGACACTGACGATATCCGGCTGCTCCTTGGCGATCATCTCCCGATAGTCAGCGTACAACGCCGTCACGCCCCACCTGCGTTTGAAATCGTCTCGCTTGTCCTTGACGAGGTCTGAAGCCGCGACTAACTCCGCGCCCTTCGCTTCGATGATAGCCGGCGCATGCGCCCAGGGATATCGAAACTGGGGCTGATTCACGTGTTCATCGTCGATGGTGCTGCCAATCCGTCCGCAACCGACAACGGCTGCGCGATAGGGTGCCATATCTGTTACCTCAACTTTTCCATCCGTTGTCTCAGGAGATGGGTGACATCGTGTCGATAGGTTCAGTAGCGTTAGAAACCAAACTATACCGCATTTTCACGTTATTGACAACCCCAAAAAAGGGTGAATTTTTCGTTTGATTTTTTCGAGTGTATGCGATAAGCTTTTGTCGGACAGATTTTTTCATTCGGGATGATGCGAAAGCTAAATGAAGGAATAATCAATCATGAAACCTAAGGAATGGCTACCCCTTTTCCTGTTTATCTGTTGTTTGTCCACCCTTCTCATCGCTTGCGGTGATGATGACGACGATGATGATGATATCGATGATATACCGACAATCCCCGAAGGTTTGACGGCACAATCGGAGGTCGATGGCGTCGCCTTGACGTGGCAGAAAAGCGAGAACACAGCGCGTTATAACATCTATCGTAGCGAACAGCAGAACGAAGGATTTAAACTGATCGGCACCGCCGATTCAATGGCATTCAAAGATACAACTGCCATCCTAGGTACCGAATACTTCTACAAGGTTGCCGGCGTCAGTCCCAAAACAGAAGGCATCGAGAATGTAGGGGACAGATCGCCGCCCGTAGCAAGTTTATTCAAGGGCTGTAACATTACTGACCTACAGCGCACAAGTGGCGACGGTCAAGAAGGAGAAGTAACAGAGATACTGAGAGACTGGCTCGCAGTTGAGGTTTCAGAAGGAAAAGATTCAGCAAAGAAAGTTTGTCCGCGCATTCCGGTCAGATTCGAAATCACCAAATCGCCACCAGATTCAACGGGCCAAGTTCTCTCAGACGACCAGGGCAACACCGGTGACGAACTACTGGTTCGAACCAATGACAAAGGCGAAACCCGTGTCAGGATGAAGCTTGGTAACAAGAGCGGCGATTATGAGGTTACGGCGACGGTTGACGGTTTCAATAAAGTGGTTATCTTCGAATTGACGGCTGAGCCAGGTCCACCTGACAAATTGATAAAGGTTGATGACGGTCGTCGTCGGGAAGGCGTTGTGGGACAAAAACTCGACCCACCGCTCCGGGTGCGACTGGTCGATAAACACGAAAACGGTATTCCAGGTGAGCGTGTCGCAGGGGATCTCATCACAGCAACTGTTCCTGAGGTCGAAGATCCTTTTGTCCAAGCAAAGATCTCCTTTTCAGAAATTGGCCCCGAGGGTTTTGCGGAGGGGGACTTGACCCTCAGTACAAAGGCGGGGGAACAGACGGTCACCGTAGGGTTCGGCAATCTGCCATCGGAGGTGTCCTTTAGCGTCATTGCGACTCCTAATCGCAGTGAACCCATTATTGTCCCAGTTTCCGACATTTCCCCTCCGACTCGCCCAGCCGGAACGGCATTACCGAGTCCGTTCGTCGTCAGAGTTCAAGATAAAGGCACCAACCCTCTTCCGGCTTTCCGTGTTACATTTAGGGTGGTTGAGTCTCCCGACCCGAAAACAACTGGTGGGAGTGTTTCGACAGATGGGGATGGGCTTGCCAGATTTACCCTGACCCTCGGAGACAAGCCCGGGCAATACATCGTAGAAGCGTTCATCACTGCCGAGGAAAAGCAGAAAATTACTTTCATAGCAACTGCAGGGCCCCATACAATTAGACAGATCCTGCAGAACCCAGAAGGATTCAAAGGGAAAGAGGTCACCCTCTGGGGCGAAGTTGTTAAAGAACATGCGTGTTTTATATTCGGGAAAGTATATACGATTTCCGACGGAACCGGCAAGATCTGCGTTGATCCTGACCATGACTTTCCTAGGAATGTGAATATCGAAGTCACCGGGAAGGTGAACCTGGCAGGTGACTTGTGCTGCCCATCCGATGCCGATGAGGTGGTACTGAAAGAGGGTCGGGCCAAAAAAAGATGAAAACAGGCTTTGAAACGCCATTTTCGCAGCAGAGATCTCCCGCGATTAGGGTTGGGGTGCCGCCGAAGCGGATATAAATACATGCCAACCACCTATCTTCACGCCGTGCGTCGATTTAACCGCGATGTCCGCTTATATCTGACCACGGCGGCGCTCATCGGGTTCACCGTTGATGGCGGCATTTTTTCCGTCCTCTTTAACCTGTATCTGCTGCGCCTCGGTTACCACAGCCTTTTCTTAACCGGTGCAAGCCTGACGGTCATCGGCACGCTGATTTTCGCGGCACACTTCCACGCGCATCGAGGGAAGCTTGGCCATCGCAAACACAAGGCGGACTAAAGCGTGGATTGTTACTTCCAAAAACGACTGAGTTGGCGAGTGGTAAGGAATGGCGATTGAACTTCTATTTCGTCATTCTGAGGCGCTCCGCTTGAGCGTTCCAGGTTTCGTAGGGGCGCCGCTTGCTGCGCCCACGACCTGCGCCCAACAACGGCATTGGATTTCTAATGCGGCAAAGTCAACCTAAAACGCACATTGGTATTCCCCCGTGAAACGGGAAATCGAATCGCTGCACTTCTTGCGGCTTCATTTGGAGGAGAGATGATTCAGAAGTCTTATACCCCACAGGTTCTGTGTATCTGTCTATTTTTCTGTGTCTGTGTGCCCCCTACACCTGCCCAAGACAAAGAGGAAGTCAGCATCGAAGGCACGCTGCTGATGCTTGATGATAAGACGCCGCATGTGTCGTGTGTGGTTCAAGGCGT
>JAPUIP010000085.1 GCA_027296925.1 Candidatus Poribacteria bacterium
GTCCTGCCTGTCCCGAGCTTCGAGGAGCTTGCCCCGAACTTTGAGGGGGAGCTTCGAAGGATGCCTGTGGTGCTTCGAAGTATGAAAAGTGGAAGAAGCCGTGTAGTATCTACATCTCCACTTCTAAAAATGGATAGTTTATTCCCGAAAATTACTTACAAGCGGTCGGACCAAATTTATCTCTGAATCGGCACTCGCTGGAACACCGAAGCGGATGAATGCAAAAACTGCGCCATGTAATTTGTACCAATCCGGTTGCGCGGATAATTCCCGGCTTCGGTAGTATATCGCAGTGTGCACGATGGTTCAAGTAAATTATCAGCGATTTTCCGCTTGACACTCGAACGATTTTCTGCCAAAATAAGCGACGATGGACGACCTGAAACACGAATCCCGCACGGAGAAGTGCAGCCTGCTGTGGTCTCGGTGGAGATGCGTGGTCATGCGGGCTAGACAGACAATTAATGGAAAAATAGTAAGGAGGAATCACTCATGGCTGAACCCAAATACACCGTTGCAATCATCGGCTGCGGCCGCCTCGGCCAGCACTACACGGAGGTGTACCAGACACTGCCCAACACCGAACTGGTCGCTATCGCCGAATACAATCCAGAACGGAGGCGGGCGGTCGGCGAACGCTTCGGCATCAAAGCGCTCTACCCGGATGCCGCGGCCATGTACCGGGAAATCGTGCCCGACATCGCCGCCGTCGTACTGCCCGGCAAGTACATCAAGGAGGCGGTGATCGCTAGCGCCCAGGCGGGTGTCAAAGGGGTATCTACCGATAAGCCGATCGGGGCGCGCCTAGCGGATGTTGACGAGATGGTTGACGTGTGTGCCGAGCGCGGCGTCGTCTTCGCCGGCGGCAATCTCCAGCGGGCACTCTCAGAGGTGCAGGAGGCCGCCGGTTGGCTCCGCGCCGGTGACTATGGGGAGCTCCGCGGCGCCAGCGTTCACCGGTGGGGCGGCGAAATCTCCGGTGGTGGGTGCCAGCATATCGCCGTGCTGCGGCTGCTTGCCCAGGCTGAGGTGACGGAGGTCATCGCCTGGGGCACTCCCGAAGCAGCGCTCAAAAGCGACAACGATGACGGCCTAATTATCAACGGACACTTCCGTCTGAGTAACGGTCTCATCTGCCCTGTCTTTGGTGAGGAGACCCCTTATCGCGGCGTCGACGTCTGGACCGACGATGCGCTCATCCGCTGGGACTGGGCGCCGCCCGAAATCTACCACGGTTTCGACTCAAGCGGAGCGCGCCTGAAGGTGGACCGGCCGTACACACCGGCGCAATATCCCCGCTTTTCTTATATGGCCACGTCGATTATCTCCTTCCTTGACGTGGTGGAGAACGGTGGCGAACTGGCCATATCCGGCCACGATCTGCGACAGTCACTCGAAGTGGCCATTGCCGCCAAGTACTCAGCCCTGTGGGGCAGCGTTCCACTCAAGCTCCCGCTGGAGGACCGTTCGCTGACGCTTTACCCGCGGGCGTATCGATGGCTCGGCGGCGACCAGTCGGGACGACCGCAAACCTCCACGGAGGCGCTGGAAGCCCCGCTATTCCCCAAGTCTGACGGATAACGCAACAGGGCGGACCCGGAACGGATGGCGTAGCAAACAGCGCATTACAACTTTGCGCTTGACGTTGCTTATGGGCAATGGTATAGTAAGCTGCCTTTATTGTCTGAGACAGTTAGGAGAGATGATTAATGAGTTCAGTTGCGAAAGTTGCGATCGTTACAGGCGCGGGTTCTGGCATTGGTAAGCGAACATCGCTCGCGCTTTTGCAGGAGGGGTATTCCGTTGCTCTGGCCGGGCGCCGCGTAGAAGCGTTAGAAACGACTGCTGAGGAGGCAGGCCCGGCTCGCTCGCGAGCACTGGTTGTGCCCACAGACGTGACAGACCACGCCTCCATTCAAGCCTTGTTCGCCAAAACAAAGGAGACCTTTGGGCGGCTCGACCTACTGTTTAATAATGCAGGGACCGGTGCACCGCCGGTACTGCTGGAAGATCTGACCTACGATCAATGGCAATTGGTCGTGGACACCAACCTGACCGGCACATTCCTGTGTACGCAAGAAGCATTCAAGATTATGAAGAATCAGCAGCCCAGAGGTGGGCGCATCATCAATAACGGTTCCATTTCGGCGCACGTACCACGCCCCAACTCCGCACCCTATGCGTCTACGAAGCACGCACTAACGGGTCTGACCAAGTCAACATCTCTTGATGGGCGCAAGTACGACATTGCGTGCGGCCAAATCGACATTGGCAACGCAACGACCGAGAGAACGGAGAGAATGAACAGAGGCGTTCCACAGGCCACGGGGTCTGTCTCGGTTGAGCCGAGAATGGACGTCGATAATGTGGCGCGCGCTGTCGTGTACATGGCGAGTCTCCCACTGGATGAGAACGTACAGTTCATAACCGTCATGGCAACCAAGATGCCCTACATTGGGCGAGGGTGAACTCAGGCAAGCCGCTTTGGAATGCGAGTGGGGCAAGCTTTTGAGGGGGCGACCGGCCTGGGTAAACTCCGCGAAGAGTCTTGCCAACTGAGATTCTTCGTCACACTATCCGCAGAATGACAATGTAGGAGTTATGAAATCGCCATTCCTCAGTTACTACCGAACCCATCGTCAGTGGCCCACAAATTCATTCGTGAAGTTTACCCAAGGCATGACACCTCGCGGATCACTGACAGTTTTTTTTTATGAGGAGGTCTTATCTTATGGAAGTCGGATTTTTCACAATGCCATTGCATCCACCAGGTTCTAATCTAACCCAGACCATGGATGACGACCTGGAGCAGATCATCACACTGGACAAGCTAGGCTACAAGGAGGCCTGGATCGGCGAACACTTTACCTTTGTCTGGGAGAATATCCCATCCCCTGAGATTTTCATCGCAAAGGCCCTGGGGTTGACGAAGGACATCGTCTTTGGTACCGGCGTCACATGTATGCCCATCCACAACCCGGCTGGGGTCGCCCATCGCATCGCCCAGCTTGACCATTTGGCCCACGGGCGCTTCATTTGGGGCGTCGGCTCTAGCGCCATACCAGGGGACTGCGAGATGTTTGGGTTCGACGCGAAGACGGGAGATCGGCGGAAGGCGACCCGAGAGGGTATTGATGCGGTGCTCCAAATTTGGGCGGACCCCAAACCCGGTCTATATGAAAGTGAGTACTGGCGCTTTAAAATTCCTGAGCCCGTGGATGAGATAGGCTTAAGGGTTCACATCAAACCCTATCAGAAGCCTCACCCGCCTATCGCGATGGGTGGCGTATCACCCAAATCGGACACGCTGGTGTTGGCAGGCGAGCGAGGCTGGATTCCCATGAGTCTAAATCTGGTGCCTATAGAGGTCATCCAGACACACTGGGATGCAGTGGAAGAGGGGGCTCAGAAGACGGGTCGTACGCCTGATCGCTCGACGTGGCGCATCGCACGGGAGGTTTACGTCGCAGACACAACCGAGCAGGCACGTAAAGAGGCGCTAGAGGGAACCCTCGCACGCGACTTCGATCAGTACTGGTTCAAGCTCATACCGAAGGAACGATTCAAGAGAGACCCCAACATGCCCGACGCTGAAGTGACCGTCGAGTATCTGTTGGACAACCTCTGGATTGTCGGAAGCCCCGACGATGTCGCCGCCCAATTACGCCAACTGTACGAGTACGTGGGAGGCTTTGGCATGCTTCTGGCGATGGGGCACGAATGGCAACCGAAAGATCGGTGGCTCAATTCGATGACACTGCTTATCAATGAAGTTATACCCAAGCTGGCCGACTTGGAATAATTTCCTTTGAGGCGACTTGAGCTCTTGCCCAGTTGCCACGTTTCTACCATACCGCATCCCTTTTCACTGATGCTCATAGTGGTCCTGGGGATAGTAGCCGATTGCAAGACGCCCGTGGTCTAGATCATACAGTGGCCAGTTGCTGTCAGAAACACCGAATACGATCTCAAACTTTACATCGGGATGGGTAATGGCTTGCTCAAACACACGCACCGCGTCGGCGTGGCCGAGGTGGTGCGGATGTTCGGGCAGCGGTCGATTTCGATTAAAATTCCCGATTCGAACCGCCACGAATGACATATCGTACTGGCTTGCGTATGAATGCCCCAAAGCCTCTCCGAACACTTTGCTCACCGTATAGAAACCCACGGGACGAGGTCGCATGTCAACGGTCCGCTTCATGCTTTTGGGATAGGGCCCAAGCACCCCGGCGCGGCTGGCATAGGCAATCCGTTTCACGCCATTCAGACGCGACGCTTCGAGCATATTGTAGGTACCAATGAGATTGCTCTGCAGGACACCGTCCCACTCACGGTCAACGCCTGTGAGGTGAATGACCGCCTCCATATCCTTGGTGGCTTCGCACATCGTGTCAAAGTCTGCCACATCGCCCTGGATGGTGTCTTCAAGGTCGGGCATCGGCAGGCGGTCCAGACCGCGGATCGAATGCCTGTCCTTCATGCCGTTGACAAGGGTTGAACCAACCGCGCCGGCAGCGCCGGTAATCAGAATTCTCATCTGCTATCGACTCCTTTCTGTTATTCCATGAACGAGCCTTCCTTCTCTACCCGTTCGTAAATGCGCTCAAATTCCGATGAGCCATCGTCTTCCCACTTCTCGAAATGGATTCCCCGAATGGCGCCCTCCTCGTGACCGGTTAATCTTTCGACACTCGGCCCCCGCGTCGTATAAATCTTGTGCCCGCCGGGGAGGTGCAAGATGCCTACGATTCGCCCTATTGTTAACGGCGTCTTCGTCGCGAACCGCGCGATGGCGTCGTCATCGACTTCGACACCCAGCCCCGGCGCTTCCGGAATCGGAGAAAATCCTTCAATCACGGGAATTCGCGTTGTCGTGATGTCCGCTTCATACTGGTCATCAAGGGTGATCGTGTGCGCTGTTGCGGTCGGCAGAACAGCCGCCTGGTGCAGGGTCAACGCCTTCATGAGCGTGCCGCCGCTCTGCTGGATCAGCGTTTGAATATTTGCCTGTCCATACGCGAATCCTTTCATCAGCGTATCTCCAATCCGTCCCCCGATCATGTAGATGTCCGCACAGCCCTGGATAATCTCCTGGATACCGCCGAGTTGTGGAACGTGCATGATGAGCGGGATGCGTGTCTTCTCGCGCAGTTTTCGCCAGCCATCGATGTCTGTCCACGGCAGGGGGTCTTCGATGTAGCCGACGATCGGATGGTTTTTGTCCAACTCATTGATGATGGGCAAAACCGCCGCCAAACTCCGGTTGTGGTTGAAGTCCCAGTGTATCCGAAAACCGTTCGGCGCGACCTCTTCGGCCAGGCGCGTCTGCTCAATCACGTCGTACAATGCGCTAGAGTGCATCTTAAAGATGGTATAGCCGTCGGCTACCGCGCGCCGGATTTCGTCACGAAAGACTTCCGGCGGACACGGCCGAGTCCATGCCGCGGTGGAAACCGCATCCCGCACTTTCTGTCCCATCAGCTTGTAAGCCGGCACTTCAAGGTGCTTCCCCATCACATCGTAGAGCGCCATGCCCAGCGCCAGGTTGAAACTGTTATGGAGAAAGTCAAACGGGCTTTTGCCGATGAGGGAGTCGATAATCGACGGAGGGATTGGATTGGGGTTGTCCTCATAGTCGCCATAGCCGACCAATCCGTTGTCGGTGTGGACCTTGACCACGAGGTGCTCGTCGATGTCGCCCATGCGGACACGGCCGTGGTGATTGTCGTAGCGTTTAGCAAGGGGCATCACAATCGGAATCACTTCAATATTGGTAATCTTCATATTTGCCTCCAATCTGTTATTTGAGGGTTGAATGACTGTATTCGCAGAACGCGGATTCACGCAGATATGCGCGGATCAAAACGGAAACCTCAATGGGACCAGAATCTCACGCAACCCCCGCCGGGCAGGCAAGCGCGCCGGCGCCGTTTTGTCGCTATCGCTTTTGACCCATCCTGAAAATCCGCGTTTATCTGCATCCTGACTCTTTCGAAAGGTTTCAATCAATGCCCTATGCTTCTGCCCTTAACTAAATTTCAGACTTCGGATTGCGGATTCCTGCCCTAGACTGTGAAAACTTGTGCCGAGCTTCGAGGCCTGCCCTAGTACATGTCGGCAGAAATTCGTTATCAGTTGTAGGAGT
>JAPUIP010000850.1 GCA_027296925.1 Candidatus Poribacteria bacterium
GTTTCCTTTTCGAATCGAGCTTCATTGAGTAACAGTGGAGCAATGAGACGATTTCTTCAAAGACTTCCGCCGAATCGAGTCTGGTATTTCCGACCTCGGAAGTGACGACGATTTCACAACCGACTATATCAGACTATAATCACCAAGACATACAATTCTCCATCACGAGCGCTTTTGCTGCTGTTGCTGTAAATGCAAAAAGCGGGCGAAATCAAGGACTTCGCATCCCGCTTCTTTTGGCATTTTGGTAACCAAACTGGCAATTTGCTCCGCGATGGGCACAGGCGATTGGGTCTTTGCCCGCCATACAACAATGAACTGATTCGAGTATAGCGCAAGGAAGTCCATAGTCTCGCCTTGCTCATCTGCGAATTCGATCTCATAAGCGTTGTTCGGATGGCATTCAACAATTGTGCCCTGCATCCCTGCACGCAATCCACGCTCTGGAATGTCTACAACCAGATCAACCACATCAAATAAATCCGGCATTCCCATTATCTCCTCACATACAATGTTATCAGCCGGGCTTCATCTGCACCGTGCGGTACAAGCCATCCGGTACGCACCACAGCTTCTTGGCTCTCGGTGCCACGCACAGTGATGTCTACTGTGTAACGTTGTCCGAACTCATCTTCACCATGTAACGCCACCGGGCCCTCCAGAACCTTCTCCTTGATCTGTTCGAGAAGAGCCGTGTAGTTATCTCTCGTGAAGCCAAGTACTCGTTCAAAAACAATGGCTTTGTGGCGCCCCCGCGGTGATTCTGGATTGAGCCCATACGCCGTAAATTTGCGATGGTCAATGGTGACACAGCCGACGATGTCCCTTAGCTTCATAGCAATTGACACAGTCGTTCGCATATCTCCTGGACCGCCGTTGGAGGGAAGTCAGAGTTTCTAAAACATCTTTCTCATTACTTGACAAATTTTGCCCCTATGATATACTATTGAAACGGCATTGTCAACACGTCATAGCCAAAATTAGAAATCGACAATCAGATCGGCGAGTGAATCGGTTTCACTTCAACAGACAGTCATTTGAATCCCAGAGGAGATTCGCACGACTTTTCGGGCTTGAAAAGTCCATTTGCTTGATTGTGACCGTAGGGAATCCTGTAAGGGTTTGATTGCAGATTTCTAAGCCAAAATGGGGTGATGTCAGGTGTTCAAATGTGTCCATGACCGTTGCATCGGGCTCGCAGTCATTCTCTTTCTATTTTCCATAATGATGGGCTGTGGAAATCGGTCTCCAGTTGTTGAGGCAGATTTCGCGTTCACCGGCCCCGCAGGGGCGGGCCTCCCACAATTCGCGAAGCCCATTCCGCCAGAAGTGGTGGGCAGGACGGGCATCGCAGCGCAACCATCTCTGCAACTACAAACCGTGAGATGCTGCCATGAACTCGGTCAGAATCGAATTGGCGGCAGGGTTGCCCCGCATACCGGATGTGATTGCGGCTTCCATCTACCACACAAGCCTCAGTAGCAAACACCGTTTGAGAAATCGTCAAAATGGAAAAACCGAATATCTTTTTATTGATGACTGACCAGCAGCGTTGGGATGCGCTCGGTTGCAGTGGCGGCTGGGTACGGACGCCCAATCTGGACCGGATTGCGAGTGAGGGCGTCCGCTTCACCAACTGCGTAACCAATTCCCCGGTCTGCATCCCGGCGCGTCTGAGCATGGCAACTGGCTGGTATCCCCATAATACCGGCGTGTGGAACAATATGTCCCATCAGATGGCACCGACAACGCCAACCTGGATGCAAGCCATCCGTGATGCGGGCTATCGCACCAGTCTATTTGGCAAGACCCATCTGCACCCACACCAGGGCGATCTCCGGGAACGTGAGGATCTGATGCACGCTTACGGGCTGGACGATGTGAATGAGATTGGCGGTCCGAGAGCAAGTGCGCGTTTGCTTTCACACATGACGGCGGAGTGGGAGGCGAAAGGGGTGTGGGAGGCGTACCAAGCGGATTATCAAGAGCGTTTCAGTAACAAGCCGCACGTCGTCCGTCCGTCGGTCTTAGGGTTGGAAAACTACGCCGATGTCTATGTTGGACAGCAAGCGAAGGCATACCTTCGGGATTACGACCGCCCGCAACCCTGGTTCTGTTGGGTTAGCTTCGGCGGCCCGCATGAGCCATGGGATACGCCCGAACCTTATGCGAGCATGTACGATACGGCTGCGATGCCTCCCGCAATTCCCCGTCCGGCTGATGGCCGGGAAAGGCCACGGGGCGAACTTGACGCGCTGATGGCGACGATGAATCCGGCATTTGAGCCGGGCGAAGTTGGCCGGATGCGGGCAAATTATGCGGGGAATGTCACCTTGATCGATGATCAGATTGGGGAAATTTTGAAGGCAATCGAGGTCCGAGGCGAACTCGACAACACGGTGATTGTCCACGTTTCCGATCACGGTGAGATGAACGGTGACTATGGGTTGATTTATAAGAGCAACTGCCTCAACGGTGCGGTGCGGGTGCCCCTGTTGGTGCGCACACCGGCAACACGCAACGGGGAAGTGGCGGGCAAGGTGTGTACCAGTCCCGTCGAATGGTTCGATGTGGGACCAACGCTGGTCGAACTTGCCGGAGGGGAACTCAAGGGTCAACAGTTTGCCAAATCGCTCTGTCCTGTCCTCGCTCATCCCAGCGACACCCACCGCGAAGCGGCAATCTCCGAAATCGACGGCGAGATTATGCTACTTACCCCGGAGTGGAAGATTGCGCTCAACGCCTCCGGAGCGCCGTATATGCTGTTCGATGTGCAGAACGATCCGGACGAGACCAATAACCTCGCGGGACTTCCCGAGCTGAGTGATGTCGAGAACGAGCTTTCGCGGCACATACTTGAGCGTCTCATCCAGAGTCAGCGTGACCTGCGCAAAGCGTCCGAAAATCTATGAGCGCGAACTTATCTGAGAATGAGGTTGAATGACAATGCGGCAAAAACGCTATTTTACTGTGGCAGAAGTAAACCAGTTGATTCCCACGCTGGAACAAGAACTTTCAGAATTGAGGCAGCTCCGGCAGAAGCTGGAAGCGCTCGGGGCAGAACTGACATCGCTCTTTGAAGTCATTCGTCACAACGGTGGGCACCGCAAAAGCCCACAATTTCTCCAACTGACGCAACAGTTTCAGGAGACAATCGGACGCCTCCATTCACATGGGTGCCATTTGAAAGATATCGATTCTGGACTGCTTGACTTTCCCTACCTCCGTCAAGGTCGAGAAGTCTATCTCTGCTGGAGGTCTGGAGAAACGGAGGTCCGCTACTGGCACGACCTCGATGCCGGATTCGCCGGCCGGCAGTTGATTTAAGGCTTGCCCCGCGACCGTGCTGTATATCCGCCCTAGTGCACGTTGGCGGAAGTTCTTGCCCCACGCCGTGTAGGAGAGGAATCCCTTCCTCGAAGCAAAGCAGTCAATCGTCGAATGTGAAATCCCGAGTCCCCGAGGGGCGGAGTCCCGAGTCTTCGAGGGGGATTCGACTCCTACGAGAGGGTTACATATTTACGCCGCAGTATACTAGAACGCACTCAGGTAGACCGGGCAAGCATTCGCCGGTGGCCTTGGTTCCAATTCTCCCTCCGTCTGCAGTCCTCAAATTTTGCCCCGATATTCCTGTTCAAGTAAATCCGTAAAATCGATGACTCGGTCTAATGCTTCTTGCACCCCGTCTCGCCCGGCTTGGGTCGTCTCCTCCGTAGCAATCCACTTCTGCCGCTGGGGAATCCACTGCTCCTTGAGATGATTGAGCTGGTCTACAAAATGCGGGTCCTCGGTTTCACTCACAAAGTATTCGATAACACCGAGCATGCCGTATTTTCGGTTGGTCGGTATATCACTCAAGTCCGATGCGAGTTGAGCGGCCAACAAGCGTTTTCGATCCTGTCGTTCATGCGCAACTTCTCGCGCCGATTCCGTCAGTAACTGTTCAGCGAATGTCTGCTTAGAATCAATCCAGCGAGGTAAGCTTTGGACATACGTTTCGAGCTCAAACTTGCCATTGCGTTGGATGGCGAAATAGGCGTGGATGTGGACATTGCGAAAGAACGCGGTGTAGCCAACATTTGCATCCATCGTGTCGGCATCGTACAGAATCTGATTTTCGATGTTTCGGTAGAGGAGTTTAAACTGTTCCTCGGTAAGGTTCATCGGCTTCAGATGTGCCAGCACGATGGAAGTGACAGCGTCTACAAAATCAGGCTCAAAGTCGTACTTCGAGAGAATCTTCTCAGTGATCAACGCCCCGGATTCATGATGAACTTGGCCGTAAAGGTCATTCTCATGGTAAATCTGGGTCACTATGTTCTCTCGGCTTGGCATGAGCGTTTCGTTCAGCCAAAACCCGTTTTTATCAACCACCCGCTTTCTATTATCATCTGTCAGGATTTCACCATCATACCGCTTGGTAATGTCGTGTAGTGTTCCCGCGACTTCGAGCTTGGTGACATCGCCCCCCTCTCGCTTGCCGAGTTCCATGCTCATGGCTCGGACGCGCATCGTGTGGTTCCATGTGTAGTGCCGCCATTGAAATCCAACGCGATTGTGATCCCAGAGGCCGTATGTCCGAGTAACGAGATCTTCAAGTTCTTTCAACACTTCAGCGTAATTC
>JAPUIP010000851.1 GCA_027296925.1 Candidatus Poribacteria bacterium
AAATGGGTTTATCAGCCGTTAATACATCTTTCTCAATGCGCCCTCCGCAATGAAGTCCAGCACGAATTGACGGTTATAACCTTCCTGTTCGAGAACGGTGTCACAGTTCACCAAATTCCGTTCGTCAGGGCCTTTACCTGCCTGTAGGATCGAATTGGTCAGCCAACTTGTTCGGATGCCATTGATTCCGGAGGTATAGTTCGCGTCATACTCGCCTTTGACGAGGCCAACGATCTGATCGACTTTATTGTGTGGATACCCTTCGGGGCGTTGGAATTCCAACGGCTGTGCTTCGCCACCTTCTGGTATAAATTGGATGTCCCCTTTGATTTTCAGGGTGCCTTCATCGCCTTCCAAAATGACCCACTCTTCAAACCCGATAAGCGTATTGCCAACGATCGTGATCGTTCCGGTGGCACCGTTGTCCATTGTAACATCTGAGTAGGAGTTGATCTCGACGGACTTGGGAACAACATTGCCCGCTTCGTCCTCAAATTTCATGTCTGTCGTGCCATGTACTTCTTTTGGTAACAAACCCGTCATCCAAAGAAGTATATCCTGCAAGTGTCTGCCGGAGTCGTTGGGCTGACCGCCACCAGAGAACCGTGGATCGCCCCGCCAGCCACCGCCGCCCCAGCGTTGAGCAAGAAAGACTTCAAACCGCTGAAGGTCGCCAATCAAGCCGGCAGCAATCGCCTGCCTTGCAGCGATGTAGATGTTTTCATAGTGTCGCTGATAGCCACCAACCAGGTGCAAGTCGTTTGCCATCGCAATCTTCGTTATGGCAATCGCGTCGCCAACGACATTTGCCATTGGTTTCTCAACAAGGACGTGGCACCCCGCTCGCAAAGCATACTTGACATGAATATCATGCAGCGAGTGCGGCGAGAAAACGCCAACGATATCGGGCGCCTCCTTATTCAGCATTTCGATGAACTCATATTCACCGACATAATATTTGAAGCTGTTCTGCTTATAGCTTTCGACGCGCTCGCGTAATCCCTTTTCTAGGGCATCTAGACTCCGCTCATTGTTGTCCACTGCCGCGACAATTTCGACATCATCTCGCGTTGCAAACGCCAACGTATTTCCACGTCCTGCTCCGCCGGGACCGATAATGCCGACTCGAACAACGCTGTTTTTATCAGGCATGATTCAGATCTCCTTCGTCTATCACGCATTAGAAGTCGAGCAATCAACTGAGGACGGGCTTGAAATATTCTCGCCGCATCAACGCAATGTTGGAAATGGAAATTTCCTTCGGGCAAACCGCTTCGCATTCGCCATGATTGGAACAGTCGCCGAAGCCTTCCGCATCCATCTGCTCGACCATTCTCAGTACTCGCGGTTTCCGCTCCGGTGCGCCTTTCGGCAGCAGCGCAAACTGAGCAATCTTCGCTCCAACGAACACGGTCTTGAACGCCTCATGCGCCGTCGTGATCAGCTTCTTCAGTCGGGGTCTTGGCGTTTAACCCAACGACCTGTCGAACCTAAAATAACACATTTCGCGTCAAAAAAGCAACCTTTTCCCACGACATATCTATCTTGACCGCGCTGTCAGTCGTGTGATAGCATAGTGTTGTTTACAAATCACATCCCCAATCACCTGACTCGGAGGTTCACTTTGAAGGTTCTTGTTACCGGCGCCGCCGGCTTCATTGGGGCGCATCTGTGCGAAGCGTTGCTGGCTCGCGGCGATGCGGTAATCGCTTTGGACAATTTCAACGATTATTACACCCCGGCACGTAAGCGGGCGAATGTGGCCCAGTTCCGTGCTCATCCGCGCTGTATCTTGCATGACGGAGACATCCGTGACAGCGAAGCGATCCAGCGGCTATTTGCCGAGCATCAGCCGGAAACCGTCGCACACCTGGCCGCCTACGCCAGTGTACGCTACTCCATTGGACGTGCCGAACTCTACGCCGATGTCAACATTGTGGGGTCTATCAACCTGCTGGAAGCCGCCCGAGACCACAACGTCCAAAACTTTGTTTTCGCCTCTACCTCTTCCGTGTACGGTAAAACCGCACAGTTGCCTTTCATCGAAACCGAGCCCTGCAATCGCCCGCTCGCGCCGTACCCTGCCAGTAAAAAAGCGATCGAGATCATCGGCTACACCTATCAGAATTTACACCAGCTTAATTTCACAGCGTTACGCTTCTTCAGCGTCTACGGCCCTCGCGGGCGGCCGGATATGATGCCTTTCATGGTCACGGATCGCATCGTGAATGGAGAAGAAATTGTGCTATTTGATGCCGGCCAGATGAAGCGGGATTGGACTTACATCGATGACATTATTGCCGGCGTGATGGCTGCACTGGATAGACCGCTCGGCTACGAAATCATCAATCTGGGACGGGGTGAGCCGGTCCTGATGGCCGATTTCGTAGAAATCATCGAAGCGTTGGTCGGCCGCAAAGCCATCCTCTCCACACCACCCGCTCCGCCGAGCGAGCCCAAAATCAACTTCGCCAACATCGATAAAGCTCGGCGTTTGCTAGGCTACCAGCCACAAACCGCCGTTGCGGATGGTTTAGCCAAGTTGTGGGAATGGTATCAGAAAGAGATCATGGGATAATGCTTCAGAAGCTCCCGCCGGCTATTCCACTCCAATGACCTGAATCCCAAGCGCTTCCGCCGTCCGGTGGAGAAACGCACTGACTTCCGGCAGATCCGCCTCGCTCGTTCCTTCGACAATCAGTGGGTACTCCGGATCCAGTTCGTGCATTCGGCGAATGTAGGTCGTGAAATCCAGCATGCCTTTTCCGGGGGCGGTCGTGGGCAAGTGAAGGGTATGGGCATTGGTAATCATGATGTCCTTCGCGTGACCGCTGACAATATGTTTGCCGAGCACATCAAACATGCGATCAATCGCCTCGCCGGTCTTGAATATCGTATTGAGGGTGATCCAGTTTGCTGGATCCAGATCAGAGCGCACCCAGGGCGAATCGACGGCATCGAGCACCGCCTTCGTCACGTCCTCGTCCTCAAGCACCACGAGTTGATGCCCTTCTAGACTCAGATAAACCTGGTGGTCTTCCGCTGCCTTGGCGCATTCTTTCAAGCTCTTGATCAACTGCTCGCGAGGTTCCAGATTCCAGTTATCCGGATGCGGATTCCACGGGCCTGTCGGATTCATCGATCCGGGACCGGTGTCGATACCCCGCGCCCCGAGCTCGCTGGCGACCCGCAGCGCTTGCTGGAGTGTGCGTACCGCTGCTTTCCGCTCGGTTTCATCGGGGTGAATCAAGCACTGCCAATACCCCGTCGCTTGATACATGCGCAGCCCGTGGTCCACTAAGAGAGCCCGGACTCGATGGCATTTGGCCGATGGGGTCTCAAACGGGTCGTTCGCTCTAAAGCGGGTAAACACACCGGAGAATCCCAGATCCTTGACTCGCGTCGCGATCTCTGGCGTGAAATCGTCCATGTCGCTGGGGAGAAATGTACCGGACAATCCAAAACGCATAACTTCCTCCGTAAGATATTGGGACGGTTATTTATTGCGGTTCTTCCTGAATCACGTCGGGCCGGCCACCGATGGACGGCGGCATCAGCATCTGCCGCTGCTGTTCTGTCAGTTCAGCGTACTTGCTGAGATCGTAAAAGTTGCCGGACCACGCCGAGTGGCCGGGGCTATATTTGTAGAGCAGCGATCTCCGTTCATGCGTCGCACGCCACGGCATCGTCCCGTGAATGACGGCTTCCGTAAAGAACAACGCATCTCCCGCTTCGACAGCGGGCTGGACGACGTAGTGAGCAGGGCGTTCAAAACGACGCACTTCGTCTGGCACGGTGCCGGTGCTAAAGTTACTTTTGTGGCTGCCGGGAATGCACGCAAAACCGCCATCTCCTTCTGCCGCGCCGGTCAGGAAATAGGTCATCACGCACAGCCCGTTTCGGATGACGCCGTCCCGACATTTGTACCAGTGATCGCCTTCGTTCCCTCCCGGCCTGCCGCCGTCTTCCCCGCCATGGAGTCGGCCGCGCCGCTCGCCTTCCGTCATAAAAATGGCGTAATCGTGATCGAGGCGAACTTTCGGGCCGATGAGCTCGATGAGATAAGGAAGGGTTTTGGGGTGGTCAATCAGCTTTTTGAACGGATCACCCCACAGACTTGGCGGCCCCTCACGGTTGCCTTGGTCGATGATGGCATTCATCTCCGCCACCTCGTCTGGCGTGAGGACGTTCTTGATGACCAAATAGCCTTCGAGATCGAATATGAATTTCTCTTCGTCTGTCATGGTATGACTCCTTGATGGGTAGTTTCTCGTTCCAACACTTTATGTCGAAACAGCGATACGAGTATTTACACACTCGTTGTTCTCGTTCCCACGCTCCGCGTGGGAGTGCCGATAATCCGCTCTGCGGAGAGAAGTCGGCGCCAATCGTTGGATAATGGCTTGTCACCGCGATGAGTAGCCTGTCTGACGCAGAGCATCACAAACTACATTCCCACGTAGAGCGTGGGAACGAGGAGAAATCCTGAGTGGTGAGCAAAACGCTCTGCGTCACCACGCGGTGCACACTTCTAACACCCCCGCTTCTCCTCCATAGTTTCGAGCGCTTGAACAACGCCAATGCGTTGGATCATCGACATAGCCTCTTTTCACAGGATTATAATGGATGTACTCCAGCTTTTGCCGCATTATCTCTTCTCCCTGGATTAACTGCGGATGGCTGCCTTCCTGCCAAAGCTGATACCGTCTATCTGTTTTGTGGCGAAGCTTACCAAACGCGAGTTGTTTGAGGAGTGTTGTCGCCTTTTTCTGCTCAAGGAAATCAATGATCTTTCTCGCGGTGAAGGATTTGAAATTCGCGACCTCTTTGGACAAATTATCAGCATCGGCAATGAAGTGGAGATGGTTTTCTAAGATCACAAAACCGTAGAGCGTCAAACGCTTGTGTGCCTGTAGATAGCGGAAAGCGTCAAGGACAATCTGCACAGTTTCTGGTCTTGTGAAGATTGGAAGCCAATTCACGACTGTGCAGGTCAAGAAATAAGGTTGTTGGTTTTCCATAATCTTATACCGGCTTTTTGCCATGATGGGCTCTCTTTCTTAACACCGAGTGTCACGTCGGCATTCCCACGCCCCGATCAGATCGGGATAAACGCCGCGTGGGAACGAGCAACACACTCGTTCCGATGCTCTGCGTCGGAATGCAGCCAATCCGCTCTGCGGATACAATTCGGCGACAATCATCGGATAGTGGCTTCTAGTCACGCTCGGCAGCCTTCTTGACGCGGAGCGTCACAAACTGCATTCACAACCGCTTGAAAATGTGACGTACTGAAGAGCCCATTTGGTTAATACAAAAATGCAATTTGTGCGAATTTTTGCTAAAGTCATCGGGGACAAAGCCGATAAATAAGCAACAACAAAAACAACATGGACGCATCAATCAGAAATTAAGGAATTCAGCATCGCACGGAGGCGAAACGCAAAGAACACGGAGGTTCAACAGCACTGAATTCCGCAGGCGCTCGAGGCAATCGGCAACATCGCACGGAGGCGAAAGTTAATGGACACGGAAGTCCGGAAGCCGCAAGCCATGTCAGATCGGCATCGTCACACGGAGGTTCGGAAATCGCCGATTCAATTAGCGTTACGACGAAGATAAGGAGACAGATCAGATGAGCGTCTAAGCTATTTTCCACCCTCTTCCAATGTATGAAAAGAGCCAGGCATACCGCCTGGCTCTTTTTTATTTGTGGCGCTATCAGTCTCAACCTGGATAGGTAATGTGCGAATTGCGTGAGATTATCAGCGGTTTCGGCCCATCGGCAGGGAATTGCGCGGCCCACTCGTTCGGGTCATAATTCCTGCTGACGAAACAGGCGTAGTGCGCCGGTACAGCGTGCTTGAGTCCAATGCGTTGCGCAATCTTAACAACCCCGTCAAAGAAGGGGAATTCACCTTCTGTTGGATGATTGGTCAGAAACCCAATGTCAGGATTCTGCGCTGCAACAGCTCCAATTAATTCATCATGGTCCGCGAAGGTGTTGATGGGATCTCCGGAAAAGTAGAGTGTCACGCCCTCCGTTTTGACCACATAGCCGAGATGGGTCACATCGGGCGGGGCGATGTTCGCGGCGGGGTGTCCGTCGGGAGGCTTCGCATAAACCGCGTGGGCTGTGAGCGTTCCAAGTGTCGCCGATTCTCCTGCGCGGATTGTCGTCACGTGGTCTTCGTCAACCGCTGTGTCCGACAAGATCTGCGCGATACTCTCCTCCGGTCCAATGTACTTCGCCTCTGGAAAAGTCTGGTGAATTCGTTCAATGGATTCCGGACAGGTATGATCGCTATGGTTGTGGGTCAACAGCACATAGTCGGTCGGGAGCTGAGACTCATCCAGCGGCGGTTCGGCGTGGATATACTTTTCCGCCGGCCGATTGTGCGGAAAATATGGATCCATTTGGACAATCGTTCCGTGCGAATCTTTTAACGCGAAGGTGCTCTGTTCAAACCAATGAACGGCAACTTTGCCTGCTGGTACATTGAGATCTGCGAGTGGATGCATGTGAAATCCTCCTGTTGGTTGTGTGACGCAAAACGTGATGCGTCGGTGGAAGTGTTTAATTTCAGCAGACTGTCGGAGCGGAATCCCCCTCGAAGACTCGGGACTTCGCCCCTCGGGGACTCGGGATTTCACTTTCCGCGAGCGGTGGATTTTAATGGCATGGCGGCAAGCGCTTCGCCCAAGGACGTGCCTGCTCAAGTTGTGACGCGATCCGGAACAGCACATCCTCACGTCCATAATCCGCGACCAGTTGAACGCCGATTGGCAAGCCATCGCTGCTCCAGTGCAACGGCAGCGAGATAGCCGGCTGCCCAGTAAAACTGAAGGGCATCGTCAGGAGCCCGAAGGCGGCCGTCGTCCGGTGCATGCCAAACGGATCATCAGTGTTTGGGGCGAACTCCCCGACACGCGGTGGCGGTTGGATCATCGTTGACGTAATGAGCAGATCGAAGCCCTCAGCCCACCACTCCGGTACTTGGCACACCCCGGCAATGAGCCGCTGGAACGCCGCGTGTACCTGAACTGCGGTGTACTGCCGCCCATCCTCGGCGCGGGCCCATGTGGCGGGTTCAACATCATCGGGGCCAATTGAGTGACCCGTGCGCTCACTCCAGGCATCCAGGGTCGCCGCAGCCCCGCTCGCCGAAATGATACGAAGCCCTAATCCCAATCCGGTTGTACCTTCGCTGAGGATTCAGACGTTCGATCCGCGAAATCGCTCCCTCAACCAATTCGATCGGCTGCACTTCTCCCCGTCGCACCAGTTCTGCCTGTGCAGTCGCATCAAGCGTCGCGAATTCTGCGTGTCCTTCAGCTTTCCTGCTTTCCATAAAACCCCATGCTGGCGAAGGTAACGACTGAGTTTGTCTCCGATTCTAATCCCTGATCATATCGGAGCAACTTCCCTGAAGTCGGCTGTAAAGTTTCGAGCAATGTATAGATCGGACAGACGCCATCAACCCGACGCCGGTTCTTCGTCCGCCGAACAGTCTCCAGGAATGACTGGGTATCGACACTTTCTGCCGCCTGGAGTAACTCCAAATCCTCGGTGCGGATGCGATCCAATGCGATTGTGTTGAGCGGAAATCTGTCCCCAAACCGCCCACCAACGTGACTGAAATCAACGCTGGCGAGGATGCAAACCGACGCATCGCTCGCTTGAATTGCATGTCTTAAACTGTCGATAAAACCATACACTGACGGTTCATCACGAGGGTCACCGCCGGCAATCACCAGCGGATCAAAGGAACTACAAATAATCGGGACAACGCGGAACGGCTTCACCCCGCCCAACAGGGCTTGCAGAAACACCGCCTGAAATTCGACCGAATGCTCATTCTTATGGAAGAATTCATCTTCGCGCAGATCGCCATCGTAGTTCTGTTGAAGCAAATCAATAAAATCAGTATCGGTCTTGACCGTTCCCAACGGTGTCTCGAAATCCTTGTAGGTTGCCGTGTACATCCCGCGATACCCTGTGTGTTTGACACCGAGGATGATAAAGAGATCCGCGTTCGACCGTTCAATAATCTCTTTGTAGGCGTGCGCGAAACACGGCCCACCGCGCCGGAGATCGATATGCGGCGCAACGGCGCCGACCAGCGATGAATCGGATTGCACGGATGTGTCGGGTAGGCCGGGCCCCTCTGGCGCTTGGAAGTAGCTCATTAACTGCGCCCTGAGTGCTTCCGCGTCATTTGGATAAGCCCCTCCAGCGTGGGCAGCCGGACGCGTTGGCTGCTCCCGAAAAGCGGCTTCCAATTCTTGTCGATAAACGTGGAATTTCTCGCTGTCCAGCATCAGGCGGGAATCTAACTCTTCAATGATTTGCTTAATCACATCGCTGAATAAAATCTCGCCCGTCTTGCGAGCATGTGCTGTCTGTATATCGAGAATAGTGTGCTGCCCATCGAAACATTGCAGGATAGGAAGCAGTTCGCGGGGAACGAGGACAGGCTCCGTGACGTACTGAAGCGTATCCCGAAGTCCCAAGAATTGACGACCTTCGGCTTCGATTGGGAATGCCTCGACAGGACGGAGTTTCGGA
>JAPUIP010000852.1 GCA_027296925.1 Candidatus Poribacteria bacterium
GGAGGACGAAGCGGGTGCCGATGCGGATGTCTCGGCAGAAAGCGGAGAGGGGGATGAGGATTTCCTCGAGACCGGCGATGACCTGCTCGATGGACTGGTCGATGACCTGACCGACGACGCAGAGGAGGACGAAGCGGGTGCCGATGCGGATGTCTCGGCAGACACGGGAGAAGAAGAGGAGGATTTCTTCGATGCCGGCGATGACCTGCTGGACGGACTCTTCGATGACCTGACCGACGACGCAGAGGAGGACGAAGCGGGTGCCGATGCGGATGTCTCGGCAGAAAGCGGAGAAGCGGATGAGGATTTCTTCGACACCGGTGATGACCTGCTCGATGGACTGGTCGATGGCCTGACCGACGACGCAGAGGAGAACGAAGCGGGTGCCGATGCGGATGTCTCGGCGGACAGCGGAGAAGCGGATGAGAATTTCTTCGACACCGGTGATGACCTGCTCGATGGACTGGTCGATGAACCGGCGGAGGACGCGGCCGAGAACGAATCTGCGCCCGACGCGGATGTCTCGGCAGACAGCGGAGAAGCGGATGAGGATTTCTTCGAGACCGGCGATGACCTACTCGATGGACTCCTCGCTGAACTGATGGGGAACGCAGACGGTACCGGATCCGGTGCCGATGCGGATACCCTGGCGGACATGGGAGCGGAGGGAGAGGATTTCTTCGAGACCGATGATGACCTGCTGGGCGGAATATTCGATGAACTGACAGAAGCCTTAACTGATATCGAACTCGCCGGCGAAGCCCAAGGCATAGCTGATGAAGCAGCCCCAGTTGATCCCGAGGTCATGAACCTTGTCAATCAATTCGACCAATCTCCAGCGGATGCGCGCACATTCGACTTTGACGCTGTAGACTCCGGAGAAGAGTCGTCCGCGCCGGATCCGGAACTGGGAGACCTCATTAATCGTCTCGAACAGTTCCCTGCAGGAGAGCCGCCGGGGGCAAATACTGAGACAGCATCTGAAACGCGGAAAACCTCAGCATCTCAAGATGAGGATTCCCCAGAGCAGATTGACGATCAAGATGCTGCAACACAGACAATTGATTCCGATCTCGCCCGTGTGATGGCAGAAATTCAGGAATTGAGTGATAGTTAGGGCGGAGGGGGTTACGGCTGGATTGATGGACGGGTTCTGACAACTTCCCTCTGTATCTCCCCCCAAAATTGGGGGGAGACCAAGAGGGGGGCGAAAAGCCTATATCAAATGGGCAGTTTCAATCCTAAAGCGGTATACGAGAGTTGACTTGTATTATCCGAGAAGCGGATGCCCGCGGTTCTCGATGGGAAAAGAAACGCGGGTTCCCGCAAGCTGAGATTCATAGGCACCCAGAATCATCTCTAGCGCGGCAACTGCATCCGCTGCGCTGGAAATGGGCTTTCGATCATTTTCGATCGCATCAATCAGATCAATAATCGCAAGCTGATTGCCACCAAGCAAAGGGGTGTCGTCGATGTCCATCACTTCCCAATTTTGCGATGCATCCGCCGGCATCCAGCATGGATAGGGATAGATCATCAGTTCATTCGCTCCGCCCCCGCGCAACGAGAGCATACCTTCACTCCCAATGATCTCCATGCCATATCGATTGCTGCTGCCCACCTGATCTTTTCTTGAATCAAAGAAGCCAGAAACACCGCTCTTAAAGGCAAAATAGCTATTCACGCAATCACCCGCGACCGGACCGACAGGCTCCGTAGCCTCTCGCGCATCAGCTGCCGTAATCTCTCTTCCGCCGACCGTGACATGGGCGTGCATCCATGCGATATCTCCCACAAAATAGCGCATCATGTTGAACAGGTGTGTGCCAAGGGTGATCATGTCTTCGCCACCGCCGCGTCGATCCTGTTTGCCGTGGGCTTGAATCGCTTGGACCCTGCCAATTTTGCCGTCGTTCAGCATCTTTTTGACCGCTTGAATCGTCGGGAGATAGACCGCCTGGTGCGCGACTGCGACTTTCAACCCTTTCTGCCTGGCCGCCTCAACAATCCGGTCTCCATCCGCAAGGGTAGCGGTCATCGGCTTTTCGCAATAGACATGGCAGTTCGCTTCAAGGCACGCCAGCACCATCTCAAGATGTTCGGTGATCCAGCGCGGGCAGACGCTCACGATGTCCAGATCCTCGCTGGCGAGCATTTCATGGTAATCGGCATAGCTTCGTAAGGCGCCGGTCTCCTCCACCGCTTTTTTCCGACCATCTTCATCCACGTCGGCAACGGCAATGAATTCGACGTTCTCCAGCCCTTTGTAGGCAAGATGAAGCCCGTGCCCATAGTTTCCTGCATTCGTGTGCCCAATAGCTGCCGCGCGATAAGTTTTTTGGCTCATGCATTTCTCCTTCCGAGTTGGGGATTTTGTAGGAAGTATAATACCGATTTAGGATTGAAACGTTCCATTTGGTACAGCCGTTTCGCCCCCTTCTCTGTCTCCCCTCAACTTTGGGGGAGGTCATGCGGCTCACGTGTTCGCCTTACCTCCGTGTCCTCTCGCGAATAGCGAAGAGCTTGCTGGTGGACGATACAGAGGGGGGCTTATCAAACACTTTAAATGGGAAACAGCAAGCCTAATCCAGTATAAAACGTGGCAAGACGCCCAATGCGTTCGCTCACACCTCCCGGATTATCTATTATACCATTTCTCGGTTCAAATGAATATGGAGAAAGCACGACCATAGAAATTCACAGTACATCTCAGTTATTGAGAGCGACAATCTCATTCTCCACCCGGTTAATCGCTTCAACAGCCCCAAGGGATCTATACAGATGACCCGATCTCTGGAGAAAGTAGCGCGCTTGAGAGCGATTCTGGCAATTCTTGTACATCAGCCCAAATTCATAGCAGCTCTCCGTTTCGCCCAGGACATTCTGGCAGGACTGATAGATTTGGATACTCTCGGTAAAGGCGTTGATGGCGGCGCCCCAATCCTCCTGATACCGGTGGATGCGGCCGTAGAGTTTGTACACGTCGGCAATCGAAATGCTATCGCCGATCTGCTGGGCAAGACTCAATGCTCTGTTGCAGTATAAATTTGCCGCACTGATATTGCCGAGGTTGAGTAGAAATTCCGCACGGTTGATATAGATTCTTTCGAGCGTAACCAGGTCGCCCGATGCTTGAGTCAGTGTTGTCGCTTCCGCGTAACATTCGCCCGCGGCTTGCCACTCCTCCGCATCAGCATAAGCCATAGCGAGATTCACGTAGACTTGTGCGGCTTCCCGAGGCAAATCGAGTTCTTCGTAAATCGTGATGCTTTTCTCAAAGCAGTTGATCGTCGTGTCCCAATCGGCCTGGATGCTGGCGATGACAGCCAGACTGTTATATGCCCCTGCAAGCACGCGTTTATATTCGCCATTTTCACCAGCCATATCAATCACCTGCTGATGATGTTCTTTCGCCAGTTCGAGGTCGCCTTGCTGGACTGCAATATACCCTAAGTGGTTATGAATGCTTGCAGCGCGACCGCGGTCATTCTCGGACTCAAATAGATCAAGACTCTGTTGATAATGGGATTGGGCTTGAATCCATTCCCCCTCATAGAATTTGAGATTGCCCAACTGCCTGAAGGCGGTCGCGCGGAAGTAGATGAAACCGCCATCCGCAGTCAAATCGATGATCTGTTGACAAAACTTGGATGTACGCACCGGATCTCCCAGCCGTCGGCACGTTGTTGCCATTGCGAGCAGAAGCCGGAGGAGCGGTTCCTTTTGAGCAACGTCGGCAAAAATTTCTGGGATGAGGGAAATCAACCCCTCCAGCGTATCAATATCTGCCTGCGTATTTAGCGGTTCATCGGAAGCGGTTGACAGCTGCTCGATTTTTAACTGACAGAGCATTTCATCAAGCGGCTCCACGGCTGTTCGCACCGGCACTTTTGCCATTAATCGCGTATCGCTTTTCAGTTCATCGAGAATAGATTGGATTTCGGGAAGTTTAATCTCTATAGTTGTTTACCCACCGGTTGTTAGATTATCGTACATTAGACCAATTGGAGTTAGAAATGAGAGGATTTTGTATTGGTCAACATGATAGTTTATACCATTTTTATCTGACAGAATACAGACACGTGTAACAGAAAATCACATTCAGGATTGCTTGATCTGTCTGAAGCGACGTTTGGTAGCGGTCGCTGCCTCCGGCTTCGCAAGACTCGCCAAAGCCGTTTGCGCTTTCTCAATATCTGCCGCGGCTTCCAACGTCGTAAAGATACGTATCGCTTCATTGAGGTGATGTTTTGCGCTATCCGCATCCGGTTTTTCCATAAGCATCATGCCGTACTCATAGTGGACTTCGGCTATATTCAGGCGAGATTCGCTCATTTCTGCAAGCTTGAGCCCCCGTTCGAAAAAGCGTTCGGCTTTGGCTAAATTGTGCTGACGACGCTGGATCTCACCGGCAAATTTATACGCCTCAGCCAATTGGACGTTTCCGCCGATCCGCCCAAAGACCTTCACCGCGTGCATGCAGCAGGCTTGAGCCAGCGCCAGATCCGAGAGCTTCAACGCAAGTTCCGTATAGCTCAGATAGATATGCCCCATCAAATGAAGATTGCTCTGCCGCTGAGCATATTCAAGACTCGTCTGATATGCCTCACCCGCCTGTTGCCATGCCTTGGTATCGACATACAGCATCGCCATATTATAGTACGCTTGCGCGAGACCACGTTCTTCATTAATCGAGACGTACGTCTGTGTACTTTTTTCATAATAGGAGATTGCCGTGTCAAACTCACCCTTCACCGTCGCGAGGATAGCCAGATTCATCTGGGCATCCGCAACCAGACGCTCGGCACCTGTCGTGGATTGCGCAATGTCCAGCGCCTGTTGGTAATTGGATTCTGCCGACGGATAGTTATCAGACTGAAAGTCGTTCCAGCCGAGGTTGATGTAAATCTGAGCGACTTGATACTGGTCCCCAAGCTCCGAATAGATCGCCAGCGCATCACGATAGTGACTGTTCCCCTCACTGTAATCGCGTTGTTTCGATTTGAGGCGACCTAGGGCCTTCAGGGTGGCTGCCTTCTGTGGTAGGTTATCTTGACAGTAATCTAAAGCTCGGTAAAATTGATCCAGAGCGATGTCCCACTGGGTTAACAGATCGTGCATGTTTCCCAATTGAGTCAGGAGTTTTGCCTTCTGAGCGTCATTGAGATGACCACTCTCAGCCAATTTGCGTAACGTCCTGAGTGGTAATTCAAGTGCGTTTAAGATCGCTTGCTCCTGCCGCTCCAACGTCTTCAACATCTGTTGAACCAGCGAGGCCTGATGGGACTCAACCGTCAACCGTTCAATTTGACCGACCGCTTCCTGGACCTCTTCTGCCAACGATTGGTGCCAAGCGGTAATTGAATCTGCCGTCATTTCCTTGACTGTATCAAGCAATGCATTCAATTGTTGGGTTTGTGATATTGTCAGCATAGTTCATTCGCTCCATCAATCATGGGGTCGTTTGGTGGGACCAACCGCCAAATAAGATTTGTGAATATGCGACAGATTCGTTTGAAGATCGATGAGCCGGAGAAAGCGAGAAAACGTGTGGCACGATTTTTCCCATTTTCTCCATATCTCTCTAGGATCGCTTCCATCGCTCCGTCTTTCACGTAAAGATCGCAAGCATGATGGCAAATTGGTACCACGCCATCAATAACCGTAGTTGTCGTAGTAGTAATTGGAGAAGTGGGGGATGTAGAATCTTAGCTTTGTACCATTCTTGTTTGCGGTATATTCGAGGGCTTCGC
>JAPUIP010000853.1 GCA_027296925.1 Candidatus Poribacteria bacterium
ACAGGCAGCACAGGCGGCACAGGCAGCACAAGCTTCTTCACTTTTCACTTAAAACTTACTTTGATGTCCAGAATAGTAGCACTAACACGTTCACAGAAAAGCTATCACCTCATGCAAAGACGGCAAAATCCGGTACGCTAATGCGGCTGTCTCTGGCGATGGGGGTTTCAGGTCGGGGACGGCAATCGGAATCATCCCGGCTGCATGAGCGGCTTGTACGCCGGCGTCTGAGTCTTCTAACACCATGCACCGTTCGGGCGGAACATCAAGTCGTTCTGCTGCCGCCAGAAAAATATCAGGAGCCGGCTTGCCGTTCTGAATTTCATCCCCACCGATGATTGCATCAAACCTCTCAATCAGCCGCGTGATGGTGAGTTTTTGTATGACCAATTCCTTTTCTGTGGAGCTCGCCACCGCTTTCGGCAAAGGTAGTTCATCGATCCGGTCAATCAACTCAAGCAGACCGGGTTTTATTGGAATGCCGTGTTCGGCGATATGTTCATCAACATACTGTCGCTTGCGTTGACGCACTTTATCAAAAGGGAAGTCTTCGCCAAGCCCCGCACGGAAAACTTGCGCGGTGCCTTGAATCGTCCGGCCGATCGCTTGTAAGTATACTTCATCCGGAATGGTATAGTTCCAATCCGCCAGCGCACGGTGCCAGGCGTTTCGGGAGATGTTCTCCGTATCAAGCATCAGACCGTCCATATCGAAAATCACGGCTGAACATCGGTTCTGCGGGTTCATACTGACTTCACTCCTCTGTCACGCCCTCCAGACCGAAACCAAGACCGAGTTTCATGTTCCATCCTCCCAATTCTGAATTTAATATGGTGTGACGATGACACGTCAAACCAGGTACTCACCCGGAACCCGCGTCGGCTCGTATTTGGCGTTAGGGTCGCGGCGGCGGATGACTTCCGGCACCTCGCCGGTCCAATACGCCGGAACCGTTTGCGGGCGGCTATGCCAACCCAATAACAGCGTGCGCCGCTGGTTGCTCTGGTTGCCCCGTGCCGCGTGCAAAACCCGTCCCTCCGCAATCACGAGCGAGCCGGCCTTCACCGGTAGGTCAACCGCATCGGGATGGTCGCAGAACATGTCGGGGTCGTCCTCCGCCACGTAATAACCGCCCTGTGCGTGAGCAGGCACCAGCCGATCCTGCAGCGGGATGCGCTTCAGGTGGGTGCCGGGGATGATTCGTAAACAGCCGTTTTCAAGCGTGGTATCGATCAGATAATAGGAGAAAAATAGATACTGCGGCCATGGGGCGACACTGATGGGGTCGTTCCAACCCATCCAGTCCTGGTGCCAGTAGAGGGGTGGCCCGCCCGCGGGTTTGCTCAGGATAATGAAACCGCCGTGCGATTTGAAATCACCCAGTTCCATAGCTTCCAGCGCATCGCGCGCCGGTTCCCAGTGAATGAGCCGGTCGATCACCGGCTCGTCGCTTCCCCTGACATGCAGGTCTGAGCCCTGATACTTCCAGTGTGGTGGATGCTCCATCGAGTCAAGCAGCCGATCCGACTCCCGCCGCAGGTCGTCGAGGAAGTCTTCGGTAAGGATGTCATCGATGACGCAATAGCCGTCCTGAATCAACTGGTTGCGCTTCTGAAGTGCGACATCAGGTGTCATAATTGTAGAACCTCCTGTCATTGGTGCGTGAAAAGTAAAACGTAATATCTAATGCGCAAGGCGTGAAAAACGGCGGTCAGATCACTCGCGCTCTCCGTAATAAAGATCGACTTCAGTCACACGCGGTGTACTGCCGCTATTCTCCGCTCCCAGCGCGAGCCGGTACTGAACCCATCCCGCAAGGCGAGACGCTTCTCTCCGTACCGTTTGCCGGTTATCGAACCAACCGCTTCCATCGCTAGGGCCGACCCACGCCGCTTCTGTCAACCCCTCTTGCGAGTCGGCAAATCTTAACTGCGCCTTGACCCAGGTTTTCGGCGATAGCTCCGCTTCCCATGAAATCCCCGTTACAGCGGTGCCATGGGGTAGTTTGAAAGGACTCGACACATAGTATTCTTCCGGGCCTCGATCCATAATGTTGCCCGGGCCGACCGCCACCATCCCGTGTGGTCCCGAGGTCGGTAGTCGTGTCACACGCCCTTCGACGAATCCGTCGGGGCCGTTCCACCAAACGGCGGAATTCCCGATATGGTCGCCATTGACTTTATGATAAGCAATCGCGAGATCGATGAAGCCATCCGCATTGAAGTCCGCCGCCACACAGCCTGATGCGGAGTGAGTAAACAACCGCAACCGGTCGGCCGCCGAGAAGCCGCTCCCCTTGCGATTCCAATAGATGTACGAGTCGATGTCGCGCACTCTACCGTCGTGATACGAGCAGATGAACAGATCCAGCAGGCCGTCGTTGTTGAAATCCGCCACCGCCATGGCGTTAATGGCGTTTGCAGGCAGAAGCGTTCGTCGGTCCTCGCGCAAGCCATTCGGCCCATTCCAGTAGATGTAGACGAACGAGTCATGCGGACCCTCGCGATTTGGCATGTGCCCACCGACAATCAGATCGAGGTAGCCGCTGCCGGTCAGATCCGCGGCTCGCACACAGGCGGCACGAACGACAGATAACACCTGGCAGCGTTCCATGCTGAATCCCTCGGGGCCGCCCCAGAGAATAAAGCTGCGGTCATACGTGATTTGCGGCACGACGAGATCTAGCCAACCGTTGTTGTTCAGATCCGCCAGGTAAATCCAACGCGGTTCTTTGTAAACAGTCCCGTCATGTTCCAGACGGATGCGGGTTGGATTATCGGCATCAAAGCCGTCGGGGGTGCCGTAGAAAATCAGGAGCTCGGGGTTGTCGAAACCGCAGAAAATCAGGTCGAGATAGCCGTCGCGATTGAGATCGGCGCAGCAGACGCCATGCGCTCGGGTCGTGGGGAGCGTCCATGTGGGTGCATCCGGAAATCCATCGGGCCCGTTCAAGAGGATATACGAGCCGGGGTCGTGGTCAACCGAGTTCTCGGAGGCGTTGGCCAACACCAGGTCCACATCCCCATCATCGTTGATATCGCAGCAGATCGCCTCCACGGCGCCCCAGCCGGGGACATCCCGTCGTCGCTCCGGTGAGAATCCATCGGGGCCGCCGAAGTAGATCGATGGCTTGATATTTCCCAAGCGGTTGCGGCTGTAAAAGTTGACAAAGATTACCTGCGGTCGCCTATCCGCTGAGGGACGCGCCACGAGCACTCGACGTGCATCGTGAGAGCGCAGTCGAACGGGCTCACCGATGACACCATCGCGGGCGCCCCGATAGACGAAGGAATCGGCGGTGTATGATGCGTCCGTGTGACTTTGACAGAGAACAATATCGTCGCAGCCATCGCCGTCCAGGTCCGCAACCACGACATCGCAGGCGCGGAAACTCTTGAGGCGGGCGCGTCGCGTTTCGTCAAATCCTCGGTCGCTTCCCCAGTAAATCCACGAACACTCTTCCTCATCCCAGGGCTGCCGACAAGCTAGCACCAGATCGGTATACCCATCCCCATTCACATCACCTGTCGCAATTGCAATCGCTTGTGGACAGTCCAGCACCAACGGTGATCCGAAACGCCGGTTGGGCGCCACAGGTACGAGAAAGACACGCTCCGGCTGCGGCACAAACAGATGTGGTCGGCCGTCCAGGTCAATGACCTGAGCCAGTGGCGTTGCCTCCGCGACATATTCCGCATATCGCTCCTGTTCACGTATTTCGCTGTCTGACGGAGCCGTCACCTGTTCCACCGGAACGTCGGTGATACGGACCGGATCGAGCCCTTCAGCGCCACCCCAGTAGACGCTGACGCGACCATCTTTTGAACGCACGATCAGGTCAGTATATCCGTCGCCGTCCAGATCTGCTGCGCTGAGTTGAGCCCCTTCGATGTCCAGATCGATGAACCGCTTCGGCTCAAATCCCAATTCAGACTGATAGAAGAGTCGCACGCGACTTTGGCTCAGGAAGGCAAGGTCTGGTTTGCCATCGCCATTAAAATCGCCGGCGGCGACGGAAGTACAAAGCGGAGCCGGCAGTTGATGCTGGCGCCTTTCGCTCAGACCGTCTGGCGAGCCGTAGTAGATGATGGCATTGAGATCGCTTCGTATGCCGTTATTCCACATCCCCAATATCAGGTCGTCATATCCATCGCCGTTGAGGTCAGCGACAGCGCCGGACCACGCTCCTTCGGACGGTAGCTCGATGCGGGTGGTATCGCCCAACGCATCCTGATACACATAAGTCGGCGGTCGTTCCCAATGATTCTGGCTATTGCAGAAGATCAGGTCCACATAGCCGTCCTTGTTGAAATCGTATTGATGGATGCGTTGCAGCACACCAGCGCGAGATATATACAGATTCTGACCGGCATTGCCGCATGTTCCCTTGCTGAAATCCTCGAATCCGCGAGTGACCCACACCCCCGTTTGTTTCATCGCTTCGCTTCCTCTTGAGTTGGTTTTGGTTCAGCGTCGCAAATCCCTTGAACCATGCCGTTCGTCATACCCAAAAAAAGCACCGAGACCGCCTCCCGATGCTTCGGGTTTGGTGTCGCGTTCGTCCTCGACGATTCTCGCACATTGCTCGTCATCAGGTGGAGGAGAGTCGGTTCGTAAAAGCCCAAACACTTGGTCCAGTGGCATTCTTCGAAGCGGCGTCGAGACTTCCGGCGGCGCCAAAGTTTCCAAAATCTTACGAGCAAGCACAATTCGCATCTCTGGTACCCATGTCTTCACACGACTGAGCACCTCGAACATTTCGCTTGTCTCTGCGATATTCATGTTTCACACGCCTTTCTTTCA
>JAPUIP010000854.1 GCA_027296925.1 Candidatus Poribacteria bacterium
CAGAACCGGATCGGCGTGGCGGGCGTTTATATCAACCAACAGATGGCGGAGGCGATGGGTGAAGTGCCCCGTTTGCCGTTACCCTGGGTGATGAAAAATGGGGAGATTTGCTGAAAACGCATCACAGTTCACGCATAACGATTGGATCAGATATGCTAACCCTTGAAACTATCCAGACCTATCTGCCATCGGGTGAAGATTCCTTTGTCAAATTCAAACGCGATGATGTGCATCCCAACAGTCTCGCCCGGGAACTTGTCGCTTTTGCCAACACGCGCTACTTTGAGAACATCCGGTATGTAGATCGGCTCGGACGCGGCATACCGATGATCTCCCGTGAGATGAGGAAGATGGGTCGGCGCGAGCCAATCATTGAGGCGGACGAGGGTAAAGTGTGCTTGACTCTTTTCAGGGTTTAAGCATCAGGAGATCATGCTCCAATGACATTAAGATACCTCATACTCGGCGGGAGCGCCCTGCTGGTCGGATTTCTTTTTTTTCCGCGTGGGGAGGTCGTCTCGGTCGTCAATCAAGAGTTGATTAAACCGGTACGCACACTCGATAATGAACCCCTGCATTACACAGATATTCTGCGAACGGATCCGATTTTCATAACGTATGATTTAGGGTTTGTTTATAAGATTCACAAAGCGGAAATTCTCTTTGAAGATGCCGACGAAAGCGGACCCAGACAGTATGATATACTCGTCCACACCGATCGAATCAGGCAACAGTTTACCCGCGCGTTTTCTTTTAGTGGTAGCTCTCGTGAGTATACATATACGCTGCAGGCCTTCCCGCTGCCAGTGGAGGCGCGCTGGATACAAGTCGTGATCAACGACTGGTTTAGCAATAAGCCACAATTGAAAGAAGATGAATTTCGTGTTGGCTTGCGCTATCAATCTCACGGCCCGATTCGAGCGATTGATTCAAACTACAATGCTGCCGAACTCCATAAACTGACGGATCTGCTTCCCTTTGAAGGCTCGAAATGGACCGCCGCGCAACGGATAGCGAAAGAGGTCAAAGAAGAGAATGGGCAAAAAAATCAGGAAATTTCTTATATCACGCCCAAAAGTGATATTGAAGTGAGTGGAGATCTCGGCGGGGTTCAAAGAATTTACGGGGTGCGTCTCACGACGGATGGTCCGGGAAATAACCTCAAGCGTTATCACTTTTCCGTGAGTACCAATGGACAGAACTATACCGAGGTCTACGTATCCAATACCCTTCCCGATGATACGGTGACGCATTTTCATCAGTTTGATCCACCCAAGGCGGGACGTTACGTCCGTCTGCGGATTGAGCCTGGAGATTGGTACGGCGATTATCCGGAGATCCGCGAATTCGAGGTTTTCACCGACGGTTACCGACTGCCGCCCCATGCTGAGCACAGGTTAAGCGACTACAACGCCGTGCAGATGGCGTATGAAAATCTAGGCGAAGCTGGCAATGCCTTCACACCTCATCTGACGCAGGGCTTCGCGTTTGACAGAGATAGAGGCGATAGGAACCGCTATTCTCTGCCGGTGGGTGATGAAGCGGATAAAGTGGATGCGGACAACACCCCGGGACAGCGGAGCTTCGCCTACCATTATGATACCGTCGAGATAAAATATACCGGATTAAACCCATCGCTGTTGTACTGGGTACAGGTAACCTATCTCCAGGAAAGAGCGGGCGAGCGCATCCAGAATTTCGACGTTGATGGATTTCTGCTGCACGATGCAATGCAACTCCCCAGAGGCAAGGCGGAATCCCACACGTATGCAATTCCGGAGGAGGCGTATGCCGATGACGAGATTGCGCTCCACTTCAACCGTTTGGCGGGGCCGAATGCCGCCGTTTCAGAGGTCTTTATCCTACAGGCAGATCCAACAGGAGCGGCGGACCTCGCCTCTATCCAATTGTTGGCGTCAAACAACCGAACGGTTGGTCGAGCGGTTCGTATGACGCAGAGGGTCGTCGTCGATGGCAAGGTCGATGAGTGGCCGCTGCTCTATCCAATGCTTCCCCAGGGCTATGAAAATCCCGTGGATTCGCCCGTGGCGCTTTACACACAATGGGATGACGATAACCTCTACATCGCGGCAATCGTCAATCCGGAAGCGCACGATAGTCGAAATCGGCGAAAATCGAATAATAACGAGGTACTGCATCTGTTTGTCGATGCGACCCTAAACAGATCGCCGGGGATGTATACCACCAGCGATCATCATTTTGTGTTCACAATCCTGAATCCACAACGTTCTCAGCCACGAGCGCACCCATCACAGACGCACCACCACCTCGATGCTATACCGAAAAATATCGACTACCACGATGCCATCGAAATACAGGTCGCGCGGGCAGGACGCGGATATCTTCTTGAGGCGCGAATTCCCAAGGCTCTCGTCCTCAAAGAGTTCCAGCCGGTCATCGGTCAATCGATCGGTCTGAATTACGTCATGACAGACCTGAAGCTCGCGAATAACAGATCCGGTTGGTTCGCTTATGCCTCCGATGACCTCAACGCCCCGCCGGTCCAATGGAATGCAGTTGAGCTCCATGATCAGATCAGCGGACGGATCGCTTTAATGGATGAGCGTGCGACCCAACGCATCACATCGTTTAACGCGGGCGATACGCTGACGCTCTGTGTGTGGGACGCTGAACGGAATACGGACCGCCATTGGCCGGAGTCGATCGAAGCCGAACTGCGTAACGACATAAGCGGTCAGTCGATCACCGTTGTGCTGTATGAGTCCGACCTCGCTGCACTCGCGGACGATAATCCCGATGACGATTTGGCAACGAACAGTGCCCTTTTCGCCGCAAAGGTTCCTACCGCCTATGGAGGGGAAGCGGGGCGGACGCTTTCCGATTCCAGCGCCCCGGATTCGACAATCCTTTTTGTTCGCGGCGAAGATACGGTGTCCTTGACGTACATAGATCCGTACTATAGTAGCATGCAGCGGGAGCATCCCGTGAGTACGAGCGTAACGGTGAACACCGGCGCAACCGGGGTCCTTGCCATAACGACAGAATCTGGTGAGCGAATCGAGCAGTTTCGACTTGGTGACACGATTTACATACAGGTTGAGGATGGGGATTTACTACAAGGGCACACGCAACCAGAGGCTCATGGAGGCGCGGATGCGATCGAGGGAGAACAGAATCCTTGTATCCCTGAGCACGGCATCCGAGATTCAGAGGTAACCGTTGCGGTCATTGTTCCTGAAACGGAAGAGATCGAGACTGTTGAATTAAGCTACCAACCGGAGCGTGGGGGATACGCTGGCGCGATTGCAACAGCTTACAGCGAATCGCCAACGCCTGATGATGGTATCTTACAAGCGGTTGGTGCGCAGACGGTGGAAGCGATCTACGAGGATGGAATTCAAGCGACCGGCGAAACCAGTGCGTGGATCAGTGCACTGGCACGGGTTGAGATTGGGGCGACGGCATGGATCGAATTTAGTCCGACGGTAGACCTCCGGATCGCTGATGATTTGAAGTTTTTTAAGGCAGGGAATCCGCTCACGGTTTTGCTGCATGATACAGATTTGAACACCGATGATGCCCGGCAGGAAACCGTTGATGTTATCCTGAACGGCGATCAACTCCAAGATCAGTATCAGCTAACCCTGAAAGAGACAGATGAAGCTTCGGGGGAATTCACAGGGACATGCACAACGCAATACGCGACCGGTGCGGATGCAGCCAACAGCGCACTCGAAGTCACAGGCAAAGAGTTAGTGACGGTCCGTTATATCGATGCGCTACAAGGCTCCGGCGAGACTTATGCCGCTGTTATGGACAAAGCGCGGGTCAGCTCCGGTAAAGATGGCACGCTCGAAATTCTCAAAGCCAACTATGTTACGAATTTGGAAGATTTCAACGCCGGTGACCGGCTCTACTTCCGCCTCCATGATGCGGATATCATCAATGAATATATCCAAATGACGATCACTGGGGAAACGCTGAATGATCAAGAAACGGTACGGTTGCTTCAATCCACCGTCGGGAGTAACCTGCAGATCTACCCGGTGGCCGGGACGTTCTTCGGTTCGATTCAGACGGCTTACAGTACGCAGCGGCAGGAAGGCGACGGCGTTTTGCAGGTACAAGGCCCAGAGCAGGTCCGGGCGATCTATATCGATGAACTGAGATCGACCGGTGAAACTAACGTTGAAGTCGCTGATGTCTGCGTCGCAAACGTTGGCATAACGGGCGCAATCAAAGTTTACAATAAGGAAGATTTTGATCATGCTCTGGATGACAATCCCGAGATATCGCGCTTCCGAGCAGGCGATACCCTCATTTTGGAGATTTGGGATGCTGATCTTAACGCTGCAAATGCTGTGGCTCAACTGTCTGAAACCGATTTCACGGAGAGCACGGTTCGGGATAATATCCGCGTGACCCTGGTCGAAGTCACCGGAAGTGCAGGCACCTTTCGCGGAAGTCTCCAAACCCGATACGGTGAAACGCCAATTCCGAACGATAATATCTTACAGGTGCAGGGCGAAGGCATCGTCACATTCACCTATATTGATGCGCTACAAAATACGGGTGCCACACAGGTGCCGATTCAGGTGCAACTCGCTGTCGAAACGGGTGACCAAGGCAAGCTCGAAATCTTCAGCGCAGAAAGCGGTAAGATGATCAGCGGGTTCGCTGTTGGCACCGGTAGTTTCAACGTTGGTGAGAAACTGCGGATTCGGTTGGAGGATAAAGATCTGAACACCGCTTCAACAGCAACCGACATCGCAGAGATCACGGCTTCCGGAAATGTCATCGCTGATGAAGTTCGGATGATTTTGCGTGAGACGTCGCCCAATAGCGCAATCTTTGAAGGAGACCTGCAGACTCAGAAAGGGGAGTTGCCAGCCGCCGGTCACCCACCACCTGTCGCCACAGATGACCTCCTGCAGATTACGGACAAAGAGGTGATCACGGTTGCCTACACCGACGACATTACCACAACCGGAGAAACGGGAGTTTCGACTCAGATCCAAGCGGTTGTGCTGGGCAGCAGCGCGGGCTTGCTGCGAATTGTCGATGAAACCGCCATAGAAACGGGGCTTACGCCTGACCATGACCTCGTATCGAGCCACGAGTTGGGGAACTTCAATGCCGGTGAAACGATCTACTTCTGGCTAGAAGATCTACTTCTCAGCACAGTCGTCGAAGCCGACGAAGTCACGATTGCCGTCGTCAGCGATACAACGAATGACCGGGTCGAAGTCACGTTGTCTAAAAAGTTGGGTGCGGAAGGGATTTTTGTCGCATCCCTCCCCACCCGATACGGCACGACGCCGGTTGCGGACGAAACGCTTGACGTTCAGGGCGGCGAAGAGATCCGGGCGATCTATACACCGAATTTTCCGAATGTCAACAACCCCGTCGTTGAGGATAGCGCCTATACCAACAAAGGGAGTCGCGGGTATATCGTGATTACCCGGAAAGACGGTGCAACGATTCGGCACTTTAATATCGGCATGCCGCTTTACTTCCGGCTGCAAGACGCGGACCTGAATCTCGATCCGTTTGTGGTTGAATCGACGAATATCAAGGTGATCACGGCGACCGAGGAAGTGGAGGTCACGCTCCACGAGGAAAGCCCAAATTCGCAAATTTTCCGAGGGGAGATTTCAACGCAGTATGGGCGAAGTCCGAGCGCCGGGGCAGAACCGGTGCTTGGTCTCGTTGGGGGGGAGATTGTCACGGCGATTTATGAGGACGCGCTCATCGACACCGGCGAAACGAACGTGGAGATCAGCAGCAATTGCCGTACAAACCTGATTGCCAGGGTGCCATACACGCGAAACTCGGTGCTGATCGATGGACTTGAGGACAGTTGGCCCCTGGAGCAGGTCCTCAAAACCGCTCAAGACGAGGGACTCGTTTGGTTACAGTGGGACAAAGATTACCTGTACCTGCTTGCCCAAATCTACGATGACCATGTGGTGGTGCCGGATGTGATGGAATACTACCGGGGTGCGGACGCGCTAGAGTTGCACATCGATCTGCAACCGGACGCGGTCAAGAAACCCAGCTACTTGCAGACGGAGAGCAATCCGAACCGTTATATCATCTGGATCTGTCCCAAAGGCGGGGGATTTCATGGCGACCAACCTTACGTCGGACAGGGCGCACCGGAATTTATCCCGAACTATCAGGCGACCAATCTCAGCGTCGCAGTCAGACAGAGATCCGATTACTATGTCATTGAGGCTCGCATCCCCTTCTTCCCTGTCCTTCGTGGGTTCGATCCCCTGAAAACCAGGCGGCACAACCGGATCGGTTTTAATTTTGTCATTCACCGATCCGACGATCAAGCGGTCTACTGGGCGGAGCCGATGCCGGAAGCGGGACCGGTGTTTCCGAGTGATTTGGGGCTATTGATCTTGGAGTTGCCGATGCCTTAGTGGTTCATTATTTAGGGATTCGCTTTGGTCCCACGTCAGTGGGATTATAGTAGAAACTATGGACTTTCAGTCGGTGACGCAGTCCGCCGAGCGGCTGCGGATGTACCGCTGAGGACGTAGCTTCTCGAACAGCTCGGCGAAGACACAGTCGCAACGATGAATCAAAGCTGCAGGGAGGGTTATATCGACACTACTTGAGTTTGCTGACAATATGTCCACTTATAAACTTCTAATACTGGATTAGGGTAAAGTTTTCGATTCCGAAATGATAGAGCGATGGGAGGAGGAGGCTTCCGTGCTCGTCCGAGAATTGGACCGAGTCAACACCGGCCGGGTTAGGCGGGCACCTCATGCTCTCAGCCCATAAGCCAATTCGTGAGAAATTACAAACCTAAATCGGTATAACACGCCGGTTATGTAAGAAGGGAATAACGATGGAAAATACGAGCAATGCGAACACTTTACTATCACCTGTTGAGCCCCTAACGGCGTCATACGATCGGGAGCGCCTTGAGGATGTCGGTCACATGACCTGTATGACGTTGGTGCTGCTTGGTAATTATGCCCAGACGGGGCATTTTGGCGGGCCGTTGGCCTACACGCCTTACAATGTCGCAATCCATTTAGCCGGTCCGCAGTTGGGCGGTCTGCGCTACGACTACCGCAACCCTAAGCATCCGTTCTGCGACAAGTTCATGCTCGCCGGTGGGCATAATATTCCTACCGCCTATGCCCTGTGGATGATTATGGGCGAGGCGATGGCACGCAAACATACAGCGACAGGCGATCCGCGTTACCATGTTGCGCCAGAAGTTGCTATGTTGCCGATCGATGCGTTAGGTTTTCGACGCGGTGCGGGCGCCTTAAAATCCCTGCTAAAAGACCATGGACTGGAAGACCATCCGCTCTTTGCACAAGCCAAACTGCGCGGCATCCGGTCGTTGGCGGGGCATGCCGAAACAACCGATCTGACTAACGATGTCAACGGTGGGCCGTCGGGGATTGGTATCGCGACTGCCGCCGGCAAAGCGGCGTTCTGGGACTTTCTCGGCGCTCCCGAATCACTGAAAGTGCTGGCGTTCGAAGGCGAATTTGCCATGACCGAAGGGCACGCCCAAGAACTAAAAACTCAGGCTCTCGCGGCGCAGGTGGGGAAGCGCCTCCGTATTCTGCTTTCTTATAATAACGCCGGCATCGACGACACGCTGGTGGGTGGGGTGATTGATGCCAAGTATGACCAATACCAGCTTGAGAATCAGTGGACTTCCTACGGGTGGAATGTGTTCTCCCTTGAGGATGGCAATGATTATGATCAGATTCTTGCAGCGCTCAAAACGATGGAGGACTGGGATGCCAATGACCGCCGACCAATGATCGTTATCGGCAGGACGGTCAAAGGATACTGGCCCGGTGCGGTTGATGGGAAGATTGAGGGGTATGGCGATCAGTTGGTGAGTTACCCGAGCCATCCATACGCGCTAAAAATGAACTCTGAATATTTTGTCGCCCTGGCAGAAACTTTCGAGAAACACTATGGCGTGGAATTCGAGGGCATTCGCCAGGGACCGGTCACTGATCCACGTGAGTGCCTGATCCAGTTCAAAACCAATATTGACGTGGTGATGTCGCTATTCGACCGCAACGGGCTGGGAGACTGGCTGGCCGATCGCCTCGTTGAGATTGGCGATGCGGTTCAGGACGACCTCCCGCTGCGGGTTGATACAGGACGTGATCCCTTTCTGGATGAGCGCCTTCGGGTGGAAAATCTTCCGGTCGAGCCACAGACGTTGACCGTGAAAAATCCAGTGTCTGGTCAGAAACAGGAGGTGGATATTACCCTATTTAAGAGGGCAGGAGAAGTCGCCGGAACCCGCCGGGCGATTTCGGAGTTTATCAAATGGATGAATTATGTGACGGGCAATCGATTTATCACCCTCGCTGCTGACCTCTCCGAGTCCATAAATATTGAACACGGTAGCCTTTGGGGACATTACAACCCGGACACCAATCCGACCGGCACCCGGTTCAAAGCCCCCATCCAGGAAGCGGGGAATGTGTCCACCGCCATTGGGCTGGTGGGCCAGAGTGCATCGCTTGACCCGGAAAAGTTTGCTGGGGTCTGGGCCCTGAGCGGCACCTATGGCGCCTTTACACCGCTGATGTACTTGCCTGCCCGCGTATGGAGCCAGCAGAACCAGGACAGCCGTTTCCGAATGGGCGTGCTTCACGTTCTCGCGGGGCATTCAGGGCCAGAAACCGCAGCCGATGCTCGCACGCACTTCGGTATTTTCTCGCCGCAGGTGTGGAAACTCTTTCCGCGTGATCAGACGATACACCTGAGTTTCTGGGATTACAACGATGTCGCCCCAGGCTATTTTGCTGCGGCGGAGATCGCTGCTCGCGAGCCCAAGGTTGGGTTGATTATCATTGAAGTGGCCCGACCGGATTTCCCGGTGGCAGACCGCAACACGTTTGCCGACAGCGATCTCAAGGCGGCGCGCAAAGGGCTGTATGTCGTTCGCGATTTTGATCCAGGCAAACCAAAGCACGGCTATGTTGTCGTCCAAGGCTCTAACTCGACCGTTAATCTTATCCAGATTATACCACGGCTAGAGGACGCGGGCATAAACGTAAAAATTATCGCGGCCGTGAGTGAAGAGCTGTTCGATCGTCAGTCCGATGCCTATCGCCGGTCCGTGTTGCCGCCAGAAGCACGCTACGACCTGATGATGGTGAGCACAGGCACACGACGCGTCTGGCCGGTGAGAGACGTGGGGCCGCTGACGGACGCCTATTCGTTGACCTCAGACTGGAACAATCAGTGGCTCACCGGCGGAACCGAACCGGATGTGATCGCGGAGGCCCATCTCGATGCCAATTCGATTTTTGCTGGGATTCAACGCTTCGCCGATGAGCGAGGGCATCGTCTGTCCAGCCAGCGTGAACTGCTGATCGCCTTGGGCTGATGCCAAAAGTAGACAATTACGCTTCTGTCTGCTGGGGTAGTCGAACCACTTCACGACTTCAACATGCCTTTGACTCATACGATAATACTATTTCTCATAGATCACGGTGCATTACTGTCATCCTGAGCGGGAGTCGAGCCCGGAGACGAGTAAAGGATCTTGTATCTGAGACGCTTCGCTCAGAGTGACATAAACTGTTTCATTGTCGGTCATTCTGAACCACAGGCATCGCGCACAGAAAGCGAGGAAGCGAATGCGCAAGAAGGTCTTTATCAGTTACT
>JAPUIP010000855.1 GCA_027296925.1 Candidatus Poribacteria bacterium
CATCTTTTTCAGCCAGGCGACCTTATATAAGAGCAACCGAGCGGTTTCGAGGCGTACTTTCATGTCCGCGATACGGTTGGAAACCGATTGAAACTTGCCAATCGGCTGACCGAACTGGTGACGTTCACGGGCATAGCGGACAGATGTTTCGAGTTGACGCTCCATTGCGCCCAACTGACTGGCTAAGATACAACACCGCTCCCATTCCAGCGAACTGTTAGATATGCTCACGCCAGCCCCTTCGGGGCCAATCCGATTCTCGGCTGGAACGAAGCAATTTTCAAAAATGAGTTCGCCGATAGGCACCGTACGCAGCCCCATCTTATCCCGAACCGGGCTAACGCTAAAGCCCGCCATACCTTTCTCGACCACGAAGGCGGTGACTCCCCATTTTCCCATGTCGGGGTCTATTGTGGCAAAGATCAGGGCTAAATCAGCGATGGGAGCTAAGGATACGAACTTTTTCGTCCCGTTGAGGACGTAGCCATCATCGCGTTTTTCAGCATGCGTTCGAAGGCTAAAAACATCGGAACCTGAATCCGGCTCAGTTATCCCGTGCGCCCCAATCAATTTCCCACCACACATTTTAGGCAGATATTTCTGCTTCTGTGCCTCTGTACCAAAATTCAGGATGGGCAATTGCACCGTCCACATCTGTGCATTGAGGGCAAATGTTAGGCCATTGTCCCGGCAACCGTAGCCCATGCCTTCCATCGCCAGCAGCGCGGTTAGGGTGTCCGCATCGGTCCCCCCGTACAATGCGGGGACCGAAAGCCCCTGGATGCCAAATTCCGCACACTTTTGCCAGTTCTCCCGGGAGAACACTCCCTGTCGATCTCGTTCAACGAGTTCTGTATTCAGCTCCTGTTGCGCAAACGTGACCACCCGATCCTTGAAAGCAAGTTGTTCGTCTGACCAGGAAAAATCCATAACGATACCTGTTAGTTTCGTTTCAAACCGTTCTGAAAATCAATGGGAGCAGCCGGGGCCGCACCGATATGAGTTGAATAATTACCATCGGTTATCAAGTGATAGGGGTTTCTTGGGTCATCTGAAATGCTTTCGATCTGTGTGGATATACCGAGCCCTAATTCAGCCGCGTAACTCATCAACATCTCCATGGCGGCTCCATCCTCAAATGCCCATCCAGTTGAGTCGAAAACACTTGTTTCTTGCTTCACGAAATCATATTTTTCCTGATGCTGTACAAGCTCAACCAGACTTGGCCCAATCGCTTCCGGGGATAGGTACTGACACTCACCTTCCTTTATGGCTTGTTCCAGAAAATCGGGGCACACGAAACTTCTTTCCAGCAGCGAAGTCGGGAGTTCCTTTTTACGTGGAAAATCAGAGCCAATAGCGTTAATGTGCACCCACGGTTGAGTCCCGATATCCTCAAAGACAGGTCCCTCGCCCATTCCCACCGATGTACAGGTACAGATGATGTCCGTAGATCTGACAAGCAGATCCAGAGAAGATCTATCTACCTCAATAATGTCCAGATTCATAAATGAGGTTCGGGACAGAAAGCTGTGCCTCACTGCCGGGTCAATATCGTAAACCAAGACTTTCTCTATCTCAAAAATGCGTGAAATTGCATGTAACTGTGTGATGGCTTGCGCACCACACCCAATCAGCCCGACGACTTGAGTCTGAGGTGCGGCCATGATTCGACTTGCGACTGCGGAAGCAGCGCCTGTCCTCAGGGCAGTGAGGAAGGTGCCATCCGCCATACAGAGCAAGTGTCCTGAGGCGGTGTCATACGCACTTATCGTTGAAAGAATCGTCGGGAGATCTCTGAGGCTGGGGTTGGACGGATGGTAGCCGACAATCTTCATCGTAGCTGTCCCTCCAACTTTCATGATCGGCATCCACTCTAATAGGCCGATATTCGGGAGGCTATATTGAAACCCATCTCGCGGGGGGATAACGGTATTTTTTTCGCTGAATTCTTGAAGCGCTGATGTGAGACGATCGATCATCTCATCCATCAGTGAGTCTAGCCCTACATATTGAACAATCAGTCGAATGTCCTCAATAGAAAGTATAATCGTCTTCATCTTTCCCTGCCAAGGATTACCACGACTCTGTTTGTCGCATTGAAACCGCGTTTGTCGCATTGAAACCGCGATCCAATTGTGACACCTGATTCCTGACCTGCGATCTAAAGCGTGCGAAAAGCTTCCAAAGCATGACAAGTCAGATTAATAAAGTAGAAAATTTACTGTTGCAAACTGTATGCCAAACTGAGAAACTCTTATCACGCCTAGATCCTTAAAAATACGCAGGCTTAAAACAACCCAAAAGTGTATAAAATTCCGGCACCCTTCAGTCATCCGAAAACTGTTCAAACCTGCACCATGACTGGTTTTGCGAGGTATTTGACGGGGTGTATAAAATTCCGGCATCTGTTTTGGACTTCAAGGACATGAAGGCTGTTCTGAGTAGATACCGTGCGGCTTTGAGCCGATTCAGTAGGTGTATAAAATTCCGGCATTCTGCTCTAATCCACTTCATCATATCAGATTCACAGTGGATTGAGGGGGCCACGAAGCCCACGCCATGATGGACGCAATCAGGATGATCAACCACCGAAGGTGTTTCCCATAATCAAATGATGACCAACCATGCCAAAGGGATCGGTAACGGGAGATAGTGAACACAACAGCCACAAGGAGTAGTAGTTGCAATCCACCGATATGCTTGCCGAGCTCAACAAAGATGAACGGCTGCTTATAGCTAGCCTGCGGCAGTTGGGCAACGCGCATCAGGCACCACTCAAAAATCATGTATAATCCGAGGAGTGCTCCGATGCGAATCGAAAGGCGAATGAAATGTCTGGTTTGAGAGGCATCACCGCTTTCGGCAGGGACGGTATTCATCTTTACGTGTGAGCCTTCTTTAGCAGCATCGTTAACGCCCATCCCAAAAATGTGAGCATTGACAGGCCAAGAACGACAACTCCACTGATAGCGATCGGGAATGTTTTAAGAAAATGACGTGTCGGAAACTGGCGATTAATCCGTGCACCGAATACAGGATTGGTGACGTTCAACTTTTCTATGGTCGTTCCGACTTCGGCACGGATCTCGTATCTTGTCCCCGCACTACAATCAAACCTCCCGACCCCGCGCGTAACAGTGCCACCACTTCCCTTTATATCTCGAATATTGAGTATCATTGCGCCAATCCGGCGTACAACGGTATCGGGGCTTCCCCCGATATAAAGATAATCACTGCATGTTCCCTCGGCCACAATATTTCCGCTGTTGAGAACCGACCATTTGATG
>JAPUIP010000856.1 GCA_027296925.1 Candidatus Poribacteria bacterium
TTGGCGATGGTGAGCCCTAACCCCGTACCGCTGCTGACGTTATCGGTTTTCAACTGAACGAATTTGTCAAAAATCTTGCTGTGAGATTCACGCGGGATGCCCGGCCCATTTCATGCTACCGTCTTGCAGTTCAATGGCATCAATCATATTTTCGGCGGCACGAATGCTTTCGTAGTTGTCCCGAAGGATGGCTTGAGAAGCGGATTCAAGTCTGAGAATGTAATACGCCCCCAAACCAATGCTACCGACCATCAACAAAATGATGATGCCGTATCCTAGAAGGATTTTTCGTCCAAACGAAAATTTCATGACGGACTCCGGTGGTGATGCGTGAAACGTAATACGTAATGCTCACTTGTCCATTCGCCGCCCCTCTGCCTCCGACTTCACAACAAGGACGGAACTTGCAAAGTGCAAAGGCGATCTTGCATTTTGCAATACCTATCGGATGCCAGTGGTGTATCATCTTCGCAATTGCGTCCTTCCCCGTTCCCGTTTCACCGGTGATGAGGATGGGCGCTGAAGAACCCGTTTTTCAATCTCGGCAGGAAAGATCTGGTCAGGGGAATATGCGAGGCTGAGTTTCTCAGAAGCAAATTGTACGTCAACCGCATGAACCCCTTTGAGTTTCTTAAGGACGGTTTCAATTGTGCGGGCGCAACCGGGGCAGTCCATGCCGACAATTTTGTATTGAACGTTATGGACTTGATTAACTTGGTTCATTGATTTCTATCCTTTCAGACTCAATTTCCCCTTTGGGGTTTTTGGCAAACCACCTGTACAGCGCCGGAATGACCAGCAACGTCAGAATCGTTGAGGTGATTAACCCCCCGATAACCACCGTCGCCAAGGGACGCTGCACTTCCGCGCCTGTTCCTTGAGAGAGTGCCATCGGGACGAATCCGAAACTCGCCACTAACGCGGTCATCAACACCGGACGCAGACGAGTCAATGCGCCCTCCACGACCGCGTCCTCCATCGACAGCCCTCGTTCGCGAAGTTGGTTAATGAATGTCACCAGCACAACCCCGTTCAGCACGGCGACCCCAGAAACGGCAATGAAGCCAATCCCCGCACTCATGGACATATTCATGCCGCGAAGCAGCAGCGAAAGAATGCCTCCTGTGATGGCAAACGGAATCCCCGTGAACACCAGCGCCGCTTGCTTGAGTGAGTTGAAGGTTGTAAACAGGAGTAAAAAAATTAACAGGAAAGTGACGGGAGTGACGACCATCAGTCGATTCCGTCCGCTCTCCAAGTGTTCAAACATCCCGCCCCAGTCCATGGTGTAACCCACCGGCAACTTGACCCGCCCATCCACTTTCTCTTGCGCTTCAGCGACAAACGAGCCGATGTCCCGTCCACGGACATTGACCTCCACCGAGATACGGCGTTGCCCATTCTCGCGGCTGATTTCGGCGGGACCCTCTTCGCTCACGATGTCGGCAAGGTGGCTCAACGGGATGTGTTGACCGTCGGGGGTGCTCACCAAAAGGTTGCTGATAGCTTCCACGTCCTTTCTCGCCCACGGCGCAAGCCGCACGACCAGATCGAAGCGCATGAAGCCCTCCAGAACCTCGGTGGCTTCTGTTCCCGCAATTGCCGTCTGGATGAGTTGACCAACGTCGGCGACATTGACCCCGTATCGGGCAATCACGTCCCGTTTGATTTTGATTTGCAGCACGGGCAAGCCGGTCACCTGTTGCACATTCACATCGGTTGCGCCTCGCACGGAAGAGACAACCCGCGCGATTTCATTTGCCTTCTCTCGTAGCGCCTCCAGATCGTCGCCGAAAATCTTGATAACAACATCCGAACGCGCCCCTGTGCCTTCGATTAACTCCATCATGCGAAATTTGATGGGCTGTGAGAATGAGGCCGCCACGCCGGGGATACGCTCCAGCGCCGCTGCCATCTTGTTGACCAACGCCTCCTTGGTTTGGGCGGTTTGCCACTGCGATTTGGGCTTGAGGAAAACGTAAGTGTCCACCATTTCGACCCCCATTGGGTCGGTGGCGATCTCTGGGCGTCCGATTCGACTGACGACGGTTTCGACTTCAGGAAACGCCTTGATGGTTTTTTCAAGCATCAGTGTATGCTGCACCGATTCGGTCAGCGACACACTCTTCAGGCGGGAATGGTTGATGGCGATGGCGCCCTCGTCTAACTCCGGCAGGAATTCCGCTCCTAAGGTCCGGAATACCATCGCACACACGATGACAAACGCAACGGCGCCGCTGACGGTGATGAGCCAGTGTCGCATCGTCCACCGCAGTAACGGTTCATAGCGACGCTTGAGCCACTCGACGATGGGATTCTCTTTCTCTACCTTTGGCTCTCGCAAGAACAGGGCGCATAAGGCAGGAACGAGGGTTAAGGAAAGTATCAACGCCCCAGAAAGGGCGAAGATGACGGTGAGTGCCATCGGCTTAAACATCTTCCCTTCGATGCCCACCAGCGAGAGGATGGGGATATAAGCGGCGATAATGATGAGTTCCCCGAACTGGCTTGCCCGCCGGACTTCTATACTTCCAGCCCTGATGGTCCCAAGTCGTTCCGCCTGGGTCAGCGCTCGCCCAAGCTCTCGCCGTCGCTCTGCTAAACGACGCACACAGTTTTCCACAATGATGACGGCGGCGTCCACAATCAACCCGAAGTCAATTGCTCCAAGACTCATCAGGTTCGCGGAGATGCCAAGAGAATTCATGCCGATGATGGCGCACAGCATCGCAAGCGGGATGACGCTGCTCACGATGAGCCCCGCCCGCACTTGCAATAGGAACAGAAGGAGAACCGCAATGACGAGGGCGCCGCCTTCGATCAGGTTCTTACTGGCGGTGTGAATGGTCTTATCCACCAACTCGGTACGGTCGGAGAACGGTTTAATTTTCACGCCGGGGGGCAGGGCTTTTTGAACTTTTTCCAGCCGTTCGACCACCCGTTGCGTCACCGTGCGACTGTTTTCACCTTTGAGCAGCATCACCATCCCCATGACCGTTTCACCTTTTCCGTTTTGCGTTGCCGCGCCCTGTCGAACCTGTGCGCCCACGCCGACCTCCGCGATGTCACGGATATAGATGGGCGTGCCGTCATGGGCTACCACGACGATGTTTTCAATGTCTTCTATGGACTGGATAAGACCGACGCCGCGCAGTAATTGCTGCTCACCGCCACCCTCCAGATAAGCCCCACCTGTGTTTAGATTATTGTGTTCCAACGTCTCGATGACCTGCCGCAACGTGAGGCCGTAGCTGATTAACTGATTCGGATCGACCAGCACTTCATATTGCTTTTTAAATCCACCGAAGCTGTTGACTTCGATGACGCCCGGCACCATGCGGAGTTGGGGCTTGATGAACCAATCCAGAATTGTGCGGCGTTCCATCAGCGAGTAGTGCTGGTCGCTATCTTCATCCGTTTCTACCGTGAACTGGTAAATTTCACCCAATCCTGTGCTGATCGGGCCAAGTTCAGGCACGATGCCAGGGGGAAGCTCATGCGCCGCTTCCAGCAGCCGTTCTAATACCAGTTGCCGCGCCCAATAGATGTCGACCCCTTCCTCAAACGTTACCGTCACCTGTGACAAGCCGAACTGCGAGATCGATCGAATTTTTTCTTTGCGTGGTAAGCTGCTCATCGCCACTTCAATCGGGAAGGTGATGTATTTTTCCATCTCTTCGGGCGCAAACGCAGGGGCGAGCGTGTTGATTTGCACCTGATTGGTGGTAATATCCGGCACCGCATCGATCGGCAAATCCACCGCCGAGCGCAATCCCACGCCAACAAGCAACAGTCCCAACACCACGACGAGTACGCGCCGCTGAATGCTGAACTGAAGGATACGTTCAATCATGTTCATCACCTCCTCGCCTAATGGGCATCTCCATGACCGCCGAGCTGCTCGCGCATCAGTTCGGACTTCAGGTAAAACGTCCCACAGATTGCCACGACTGTGCCAGCTTTTATGCCAGCGATGATTTCGACATGCGTCCCATTCGATCTGCCGACTGTCACCGACTGGGGCTCGAAACCGGTTTCGGTTTTCACAAAAACGGTTGATCGCCCGGCGATGGTTTGTAAAGCGGTTTTGGGAAGCATCACCGGAACCGCCACTTCATCAATCACCACACGCCCGGTGATAAATAAACCGGGTCGCCAATGCCCCTCCGGATTGGGTAACACCACACGCGCCAGCACCGTGCGGGTTTGTTCGCCCATCAAGGGACCGACATAAGCAATCTCACCCAAAGCGTCGGGAATGCCGCTGCCCGCCGATATGATAACTGGCTGTCCCTTCCGCACAAAGGGGAGTTCTTTTTGGTAAACGCGCAGATCGACCCATACCGTGCTCAGGTCAGCGATGACGAAGGTTTCTCTGTCATCTTTCAGCGATTCACCAAGCACAATATGTTTCTCAACAACGCTTCCCTCGAAAGGTGCGCGTATCACATAACGGGTCATCTGCGCCTGTGTGTTGTGGCGCAACGAAGCCATTTCCTCGTCTGTGAGGCTCAAAAGGCGAAGCCTTTGTTCAGCCATGCGGCGTTTCGATTGGGTCAATTCAAGCGTCTGTTGAGCCACTTTGAGCTCTTGTTCTGAAACTTTGATGGAAGTTTCAGCCGATTTTAAGGATTGCCGCACGCTTTTGACCGCCTGCTCCGCCACTTTTAAGGATTGCTTTGCCGCCTTGACCGCCGCTTCTGCGGCTTTCACATCTCGCCCCGCCGCTTCAACGGCGCTTTGCGTCTCCATCAATGCCAGCCGATTCTGAAATTCAACGGTTTCCGAGATGGCTTTCAACTCCGCTTTTGCGCTGACATACTCCTTTTGCGCCAAGAGGAAGTCGGATTCGCTGGAGATCTGCTTCTCCCGCAGTGCCGATTCACGCTGATATGCGGCAACCGTAAAGTTCAAGGTCGCATAAGCTTTCAGCAAACGCTCCCGGTTCTCACCAATCGGTTTCTCTTCAAACTCGTGAGCGATGTCGTCCAAAGCGGTTTTCTCCTTGAGCCGAATGAGGAACTGATGGGTGTTGTCGTGTACGGTCTTTTGCCACTCGAAGCGGGCTTGGGCGATCTGATATTGCGCTTTGGCAATATCAAGATTGTTTTCGGCAGTCTCAACCGCTGTCTTGGCAACCTCATGTTCAGCGATGACCACCTCCACTTGTGAGGCAACCACATCGCGGTGGGTGCTGGCAACCTCAAGCTTACTTTTTGCCAAATCGATGTTGGTTTTGGCAACCTCAACTTCAGCGATGGTATTGAGATACGCCATTTGTGCCTCTCCCATTTGGGGGCTGTCGAGAACTGCCATCACCTCGCCCGCTTGGACCCGGTCACCGATCTGCTTTTGAACTTCACGGACGATCCCCGGCACACGAGGTGTGACATGGGCGATGCGGTCCGCATTCACCCGGACTTCACCCGGCAGGCGTTTCTCAAGCCGGAGTTTTCCGGGACCGGCAGTCTCAACTTCGAAGCCGAACTTTTTCATCTCGGCTGCGGAGAGTTTAATTCCTTCTTCTTCGTGGTGGTCATCTCCTTCGTGTTCATCGTGTGCATCGTGTGCATCTTGAGCAACGAGATGGTCGGTCTGAATCAACCATGCTGTGAAAAGTCCCAACACGACCAAAACGACGATCATCAATAATCTTCGATTTCTCACGTTTTTTATCTGCATGTTAATCTCCTTTCAAAAGAGCGGTTCTCCAATTAAGCGTTCGACAGAGGCTTTAGCTTTATGATACGCCGCCAATGCCTCAAGGTATTGCCTTCTGGTCTGAAAAAGCGTTCGCTGAGCGTCGAGCAGGTCCAAAAAGCCGAATTTGCCGAGGCGGTAGCCTTCGGTTACGGCATCAAAAGCGCTTTGAGCACCCGGTAGTACATCGTTTTTTAAGGCGGTGACAGTCGCCCAAGCGGCAGAAAGGGCTCCATACGCCTCGGATAGTGCTGTGCGTACAGCAACTTCCACCGATTTACGTTCTTCAAAAGCCTTTGCGAGGTTGTATTCGGCTTCACGGATGGCGCCCTGATTCCGGTCAGAAAGCGGAAGGGAGAAGGACAACCCGAAGATAAATGCGACGTCACCGATCTCGTTGAGGTGCTTCATCCCGCCGCCAATGGACAGGTCGGGAATCCGTCCTGATTTTTCCAGCTTAATCACCGCACGACGTTGCGCCATCTCTACCGTCCAACGGGCGATGTCCGGGTTCTGCGAAATCCGATTCGCTAACTGTTCGGCGGTTGGAAGGGTTCTCCCCTTTTCCAAGGGGGAGTTAGAGGGGGTTGAATGCGAAGCATTCAGGGGCTTGGTCATTTCAAACTGACCTTCCCCCTTTTCAAACGCAGGCGATGTGGTGCCCCAAGTGGAAGCCAACGCCTTACGTGCCGCCTCAAGCCCACGTTTGGAACCCTCAAGGGCGATTCGACTGTTCGCCAACTCAACCTGCGTTCGGGTTTGTTCAACAGGCGAAACCTTTCCGGCTTCAACCTGTGCTTGGACGGTGTTAAACACCTGTTCCGCCAGACGAACCAAATCCTCGTTCAAAGCGACGGCTTCCTGCGTGGCAAGCACATC
>JAPUIP010000857.1 GCA_027296925.1 Candidatus Poribacteria bacterium
GTACCTTCTTCGGCGCCAATCATCAGGGGGCCGTGGTCGAGGCGGAACCCTTTGCCACACATTTCGTTCAGGCGGGAGACCACCACCGGATGGACCAGGAGCTTGCGAAACGGTTCACGATAGGGCTTCTCCCACCCCAACATCTCGGTCAGCTCCAACCGCCCCGTTTGTCCCTGAAGCGCAGCAGAGCCGCGAGACAATCCCCCATCTTCAACGGAACGGGCTCGAATCTTTTCGGCGCAGTGGTCGATGGCGGCGTTACATTCGGACACCGCTTCAGATGGGAGCGCGCCACGAACGATGAGGTATCCCGTCAGATCGAAGAAATACTTCTCTTCGTCAGACATTATATATTTATTCGCCATTACATGCTTTCCTTCTCAACTAAAAATGGACTCCTTGTTTCTGATAACCATGCTCTCAGCAGCTTCCATCTCATCCACTAGATGGCGAACATGCTGCTCGGAGAGAATACCATTTCCCCACAGCGCCCGAAGCAACTGAGGCAAGTCAAACACAGCAATACCTGCAGTCCGGCAGAAGTTACATACACGACGTTCATTGGTTAAGAGCGTGTTGCCACGTGTTTCGCAAATGATGACGCACTCCGTATCGCCCGTGCCGAAGGACAAGGGAAGGGCTTGCCTTGCGGTGATTTCGGCAGGAGTGAGCGGGACAATTTGAAGTCTGCCATTTTGAATCATCTCCGACCCGACTTCCAGAAAGGAGTATCCTAACCGAATGGCGTCCATCATCTCATTATACACGGCGGGCGGGATGCCCAGAACGTCCCTTGGGAAAAGTTAAAACAGCAACTCCAACTGTCCCACCCGTGCAAAGGTCGAGAGGATGTTGTTGTCTACGACAATCATCGCATCCGATTCCCTATCGCTTCCACTGCTACTGCAAGTTCTTCGTCAGAACCGGCTACAATTTCAATTTTGACACCACGTTGCGTCAGAATATCCTGGAATTGCCAACGATTCAGCCCGGCCATTTCGGCAGCGCAGTTTAGGGTGACCTTTCCCTCCTTAAACAATTCAATCGCCACCTCCAGACGCAAGTTCGGTTTTACCGCAAACCAAGTGCTGACCGCGTCCCGTACCGCCTCCGCCTCATTGCGAAACAACCCAGCCCGCACCACAGCGGCAAGTCCATGCTCTACAAGTGGATCGTGTTCTAAGGTTTCCATGTGCTGTCCCCCCCCTTCTTGGAAATTTCGTCAGTCTGTTTTCACAACGCTTCCCGCCAAACCGCCCGCTCGTCTTTATCGAAGTTCCAGAGCTTGCGACCAGAGATAACCTTTTTGAAATCGTGGATTTCAATTTTCTGGGGCAGATAACGGGATAGGGTCGATTCAAGGAAGGCGAGGTCTTCTGCTGTTGGTTTTTCGATAACGGCGTCGTTGCCAAGTTCAGCGATGCTGCCTCCGACGAAGCAGATCCCTTCATACATCGAATCGGCGAAGGCCTCGCCGGCGTCTCCGCACACAATCAGCGTTCCCTTCTGGGCCATGAAACCCGCCATATATCCGCAATTGCCCCCAACGAGGATTAATCCGCCTTTCATCGAAACCCCTAGCCGCGCTGCCGCATCCCCGTGGATGATGACCGTCCCGCCACGAATGGAGGCAGCGGCGCCGTTTCCCGCGCTCCCTTCGACGATAACCGTGCCGTCCATCATGGACTCAGCCAAGCCCCAGCCCGTACTGCCTCTGACCTTTACGGTTGGCCCATCAATCATCCCCGCGCAATAGTAGCCAACGCTGCCGTCAAAGGTTAGCTCGACCGATTCTAAAATCGCCACGCCCAGATTGTGCCGGGCGCCGGGGTTTTTCACACGGATGTCGGTCTCGCCCCGGGCAATGAGACGCTTGATTTCCACGTTGATGTCGCGGGTCGTTTTGCCCACACAGACTATCTCTGCCATATTCGTACATCCTTTGCTTGCGCTTCGCGAACCTCGTAGGCGCCATCGAAGGCGGAGCGGATCGCAATCTCTTCTGTCGCAACGGCGACAAAGGTATCGGTTTCAGTAAAAAGTAGGGGTTTGAAGGCGAAGGGGTCTTTGGCGAAACCGATGGCGTCGGGAGTCGCCACCAGGTAGCTGAACGAACCGTCCAGGTCAATGAGCGAGGCATCCAACGTCTCTCTGAGCGTCAGCCCCTGTGACAGTCGCTCGGCAAGGTAGACACCAATGATTTCAGAGTCGTTTTCGGTGTAGAACTTCACGCCGTGCTGCTCATAGCGACGACGCATCTTATGGTAGTTGGTGATGTGACCGTTGTGGACGATGGCGAGGTCAGGATAGCCATGCGCCCAGAAAGGCTGTGAATGGCTCAGGTCGACGCGGCTCTCTGTTGAAAGGCGTGTGTGTCCCAAACCGTGCGTGCCCAGGAACGCGGAAACCCCATAAGTGGCTTCAAGATTTTGTGGGCTACCTACCTGTTTGACCACTTCGAGCATGCGTCCCATGCTGACGACTTCGATGCCGTCCTCCAGAGACTCGATGAACGACGCTAGCGATGTCGGCTCTCCTCGCAAATCGATGACGAACCGGAGATATTCGGCTGTTGTTTTGACCTCGCCCACGGAGCCAAACTCCTGCACCCGTTTTGCAATAAAAGTGCCTTTCTCTTCGAAATCCCCGTGTTCGCCCAGCTTGACTCGTACAACGAATCCACTGTTTTCTGGGGGGCCGAAAAGCGCTACACCCGCCGAATCCGGCCCTCTGACTTCAAGCGCCGTGAGCATCTTGAGGATGGTTTGTCCCACCGTGGTGCCTTCATTTGAGGTTTTGTCTAAAAAGCCGACGATACCACACATGCCTGGTCTCTCCTTATTCTATGAAGCGTTATTGCATCAGCACGGAACGACATTTGCCTCCCATGCCGAATCGTCGCTGAAATCGAAATTCTATCGAAGGATTCCATTAAATGCGTAAAACGTGAAACGATTCATTGGTTTTCGAGGGCGTCTATTCGTTCTGAGTCGAGGACAAAAATGATTGAAGTTCTTCTCGCGTCAATCCCGTGACTTGAAGAACAGTCTCTACGGGTACTTGTTGCTCAATCAACGCTTGAGCGATTTGGATTGCTTTTTCCCTCTGCCCAAGCGCTCTACCCTCGTTTCTGCCTTCCTCCCTACCTTCCTCCCTACCTTCCTCCCTGCCTTGCTTTCTTCCCTCTTCCCTTCCCGCCTCCATACCTAAAATACGAGCAGTTTGTTCTTCCGCGTAGCGGTCACGTGCTTCCTTTAAGCTTCCTTCATAGTAGTAAATATCTTCCTCCGTCAACTTCGCCAATTCTGCGATCTGAAACGCTAATGGTAGCGTTTCATCGTTTAACACTTCCGGCACCTCATACAGTTCGGTGGCATGCTTGATAAAGTAAAGCCACTTATCTCGATGTGTCGTCAACTGATCTAGCGTCAGGTTAAATTTCGGCAACTCCACATAAACAAAGGTCAACTTTTCAGAAAAAACCTCGTGTGTCTCAACATCTGTAATCTGAAGACGGTGGATGAATCGATCGTCACGGTACAGTGTGAAATTCAAGATGCCGACACAATACACAGGATTTAATTGGTAATTCCAATCTCCTTTTTCAGCTTGTTGAACGATTGGAAACGTGCTGTAGTATAACGCCCGATCTTTGAAGTGAAGTTGTCGAACCTTCTGCATCTCAACGATGAATCGCTGACCGTTTTCATCGATACAGTAAATATCGAAGATTCCCCTTCGTTCTTGAGGGGTACGCGGGCGTTGTTCGGTGGGAAGGAAGGTCAGTTCTGCGATTGGGGCGGGCAATTCCAGCAGATCAAAGAGGAAGCTTTTCAAGATCGGTTTACTCTCTTCCTCCCCGAACAGCTTCTTAAACCCAAAATCGGTTGTTGGATCAAGGTATCTGGGAAACATTTCATCGCCTCTTTCGCCATCGACTAACGTCTACGCTTCTTGCGATTTCGGGACGGTGGAGGGGACGGGATAGTGACGGCCTCGGCAGGAATCGGGCGGTGGGTCACCCAATATATGAGCCAGCCACCAATCAGCACCATCAGGATACTCGTGAACTGCGCTGTTGTCAGCCCAAAGGGGGTGCGCGGATTAATCCGCCAGAACTCCGCGAGAAAGCGTTCGATTCCTGCCAAGATGAGAGTCCCACCGGACATCCACCCCGGGGTTCCCTCCTTCTGCTTACGGATGCCCCACAGCGCCCCAAAACCGATGAGCGACATCCCGGTTTCATAAAGTGGCGTTGGGTGAACGGGGACATCCGTTGGAACCGTGCCGTTGGGAAATGCCATCGCCCAGGGCAGATCCGAAGGTGGACCGTAGTCCCCATCTCCAGCGAGAAAACACCCAATTCGCCCGATTCCGTATCCGAGCAGCAGCAACGGCCCCAGCGCGTCAAGCGTGGGCAGGATGGGATTGGGAGATCGATGGATGACGAACAGAGCGGCTGCGCTGCCACCAATCAATCCACCATACCAAACCAATCCGCTATTCGAGAAGAGCTCAGCGATTTCGATCGTGCCATCCTGAAAAGCCGAGTAGAGTTTTGCACCGACAATGCCACCCACCGCGCCGGCGAAGATAATCGATGAGGCAACCTGTGGGTTCAGCTTTTTTCGCGCCAATTCGCGCTGCAAAATGAACATGCCAGTCAGGAACGCGAGCGCCAGCATCAGTCCGTAGCTATGCACCGCCAGCGGCAGGTGAATCGGGCCAAGCTTAATTGGGCCAAAGTCGATGATGGTTGGATACATGCGTTGTCCTTCAGTCTTGAAAATCAGTTTATGTCATGCAATTCATCTCTATAATACCACAGGATTTGCGGATTGTCCAACAGTGGATCTGCTTCTACAGTTAGTTTCCCAACACCGTCGCCTTCAGAATCCACCCGACCACCGCACCGCCCAACACTAGCCACGCCGAGTTGACTTTATAGCGAAACAGCACCGCCGCCGATACGAAAGCAATCAGCCATGCACCCCAATCCGTGAGCACATCGCGCCCCAATTCGATTGTGACCGCCGCGATCAACCCAATTGCCCCTACATTGACCGCGTCCAGGAAAGCGCTTGCCACGGCTGACTGACGGAGGCGCGGAATAAGTGGGTTCGTTATCAGCACAAACAGAAACGAGGGGGCGAATATGCCAAGGGTTGCAATGGCTGCGCCACGTACCCCGCCCAGCACATAGCCGATGAAGGTGGAAGTGGTCAGGACGGGCCCCGGTGTCAGTTGACCGATGGCGATTGCATCGAGCAGTTGCCGGTGGGTGAGCCATTGGTATTGTTCCACCAGGCCTCCTTGCAGAAAAGCAACGAGAACATAACCGCTGCCGAACAGGACGCAACCAATTTTGAGAAAGAAGAGTCCCAGTGAGAGCAACGAGGGTGACGACTTAGCGGCTATAGCGGTAATCGCAATGCTGCTGGAAGGAAACGAGGCGAAGCCAAGCAATAGCGCTTTTTGCCGCCAGCGACTGCCCAATTGCCACAGCACGCCTGCAACACCACCGCCAAGCAGCGCGATGATTTCGTTAACACCCAGCAGGACAAGCACCATCACCAGCGCGCCCAGCGCAATGAGTACACGACTCTTCGCGGCTGTTTTGCCGAGCCGCCACACCGCGCTGAGAATAATCGCGACAACCGCAGGCTTGATGCCATACAGCAGCGCGTTCGCCTGGGGGACCGTCTGAAACTGTACGTAAGCCCATGCGAAGCCCAGCGTAATCAGTGCGGCGGGGAGAATGAAACTCACGCCTGCAACCAGCAGTCCCGCGATTCCTGCTCGCACGAACCCAATGTGGATTGTCATCTCTGTGGAGTTCGGACCGGGAATCAGGTTTGTCGCGCCGAGCAGGTCAAGGAATCGCTCTCGCGGCAACCAACGACGGCGCACGACGACCTCCTCTTCCATCATGGCGATGTGTGCCGCAGGTCCGCCGAACGCTGTGAGGCCAAGCTTGAGAAACAACGCAACAAGGCTTCCAATTTCAGTCATCATATTTCCGATTATAGAAGAAACTGCACAGTTTGTCAAGCCGTATTTTGATACGTTACGAGGATACAGTAGACCAAGACACGCTGAGCGGAAGCAAGTCATTTGCGCTTGACATCGAACAGTCGTTTTTGCTATGATGACCTCGATTTCCAAGAGATAACCACCAATTTCATCAGGAGCGTAAACCCGTGAACTCATCATTGGAAATGCCGTTCTCATCGGCAGAGATGCTTGATCAAAATTTCGTCAACCACAAACCGCGTTTATCATTCGATGGCGGGACGTTCGATGCATGGCAGGATTGGCGGAAACGGCTACTCCCAGAACTGCGCGAGCTACTGGGCCCGTTTCCCAATGGAGCATCGCCTCTCAGTCCAAGAGTCGTGTCCACCGAAGCGTTTGACATGTTTACGCTTCACAGAGTGATCTATCATTCACAACCGAATGTGCCGATTCCCGCCTATCTGTTAATCCCGAAAAACGTAACAGAAAAGACGCCGGCTGTGCTTTGCATTCACGGGCACGTCCCAGGCGGCAAAGAGAGCGTGGTCTTCGGCGATGGAGAGCTTGGTGCTCCGTACGGTAGGAAACTCGCGGAGCAGGGCGTGATCACGTTGTGTCCCGATAACGCCGGGATGGGCGAACGAGCGCATCCGTCAGGCGGCTGCGACTTCCTTTGGCGTCGCCTCAATTATTTAGGACATGATTTGACAGGATACCGAGTTTACGATCTGATGCGAGGTATTGATTACCTCCGTAGCTTGGCGGAGGTTGACGAAACACGGATCGGCATTGCGGGGCTTTCCGGCGGTTGCTGGCTCGGCATCGTGCACGCGGCGCTGGACGACCGGATTCAAGCAGCGGTATTAAGCGGCTATTTTACGACCTTCGCGCAGACGTCATGGTTTGGTCACTGCATCTGCCATCACCCGAAAGCGATTGGCGAGCTTTGTGAAATGCCGGACATTGCCGGGCTGATTGCACCACGCCCAATCTTTGTGGAGTGGGGAACGCAGGATGTGAGTCGTCCGGTACAGCCTGCCTTTGAAATGGCACAGAAAATCTATCGTGCCGCTGATGCCGAAGATGACATCCGCCTGCATGAGTTTGATGCCGGCCATCTCTTTTCGGGCGAACGGTCGCTGCCCTGGTTGGTTCAGACACTGTCCCGTCAATAAAGAGCTGGGCACAAAAAAAACGGGAGTTTACTCTGTGGGGCAAACAGAGGGCACCTGAAGCGAAACCCATACGTATCAAGCTTGCACTATTAGGTTAGATGCTGT
>JAPUIP010000858.1 GCA_027296925.1 Candidatus Poribacteria bacterium
GCTGGCGACCCTCTACACCAATCTCGAGCTCCCCATTACACCAGAGGCGTGCAAAGTCGCATCCGCAGACAACGGTAAGCTGGCGGCCCTTTTCCGTGAACTGGAGTTTCACAGCTTGGTGGATGCCATCACGGTTGACCAGACGAGTGAGAAGTCAGAAACCCACTATCAGACAGTGACGAGCGAAACGGAATTGAACGGTTTGATTGAAAAGCTGAAAAGCGCCACGGAAATCTCGATCGATCTGGAAACGACATCAACCAACCCCATCCAGGCACAGCTTGTCGGAATCGCTATCAGCCTCGCGCCACACGAGGGGTACTACATCCCGGTTTCGTATATCGCCCTCGACGCCCCAGATCTGCTGCCCCAAACGGCGATTTTGGATCGCTTACGTCCGATTCTTGCGGATACGAATATTCGGAAAATTGGGCAAAACATCAAATATGACCTCAAAGTGTTCGCACGTCATGGTGTCCATCTGCAAGGAATTTCGTTCGACACGATGATCGCTTCCGCACTGCTGCACCCGTCGTCATCGAGCCACGGTCTGGATGACCTTGCCTTTACCCACCTGAATCACAAGACGATTCCGATCAAAGACCTCGTCGGAACAGGTGCGAAACAGATTACGATGGATTACGTTCCGCTCCCACAGATCACGGAGTACGCCTGCGAAGATACGGACATCACGCTGCAACTCAAGCAGAAATTTGAACCGGAGTTGGAGGCGGAAGGGCTGGTCGATATTTTCCACAATATTGAAATGGCGTTGATTCCGGTGCTGGCGGAGATGGAACTTCAAGGCATCAAGGTTGACGGCGACTATTTGAAGGAGCTTTCCAGCGAATTCCAGTTGCGTCTGGATGGTTACATGGATCGCATCTACGAAGGTGCGGGGCGGGAGTTTAATATCAACTCTCCCAAGCAGCTTGGACACATCCTGTTTGACGAATTGAACCTGCCGAAAAATCTGACGCGGCGGACCAAAACCGGCTATTCGACCAATGTCAGGGTGTTGGAGCGATTGGCGCCGCACCATCCCTTGCCGGAACTGATCCTGGAATATCGATCGTTCGCCAAGCTCAAATCCACTTACACCGATGCGCTATTAGAACTGATCGATCCAGATACAGGGCGCATTCACACCTCGTTCCATCAAGCCGTTGTCCGGACGGGACGGCTTAGCAGCAGCGATCCGAATCTGCAAAATATCCCGGTGCGAACGGTCGAGGGGCGGGAGATCCGCCGTGCGTTCGTCGCCAGCGATGATGACCGCGTGCTGATCGTTGCGGATTACTCGCAGATTGAATTGCGTATCCTCGCCCATCTCTCCAGAGACCAACGCCTCCGTGACGCCTTTCAGGGGGGGCAAGATATTCACGCGCAGGCGGCTTCGCTTATCTTCGGCGTGTCGCAGGATGATGTTGACGGTGATATGCGGCGCCAGGCGAAGACGATGAACTACGGCATCATCTACGGCATCGGTCCGTTCCGACTTTCCAATGAACTGCGGATTGATATCGATGAAGCCCGCCAATTGATCGACAGCTATTTTGAGACATACCCCGGCGTCCGCGAATATTTCGATCAGGTTGTTTCGGGAGCGAGCGAAACCGGCTACGTGACAACCCTGTTTGGACGGCGCTGCTATGTGCCGGAGATTCAGGTCCGGGATCGGAACACACTGGAGTTTGGCAAGCGTGTGGCGATTAACGCACCGATGCAAGGCACGGCTGCAGAACTCATCAAAATCGCGATGCTTCGGATTCATGACTACCTGAGCCAAGATGGCATACAAACGAAAATGCTGCTGCAAGTCCACGACGAGCTCGTATTTGAGGCGGCGAAAGCCGAGCAAGAGGAGGTCATGTCGGAAGTCAAACACCTGATGGAGAACGCCTGTCAGATCGATGTTCCGGTGAAAGTCGATATTCATGCGGGCCCGAATTGGCTGGAGGCAAAGTAAAGTTTGTTGGTGTGGAGGATTCCCGAAAATCCCAATTTTTCTTGACCACCGGGTATTTGCGAGTCAACATACCCGGCGTCCAAAGACAGCCGGAGTGTTGTTTTCCAAATAACTCACACCGCGCGTTACAGAGTGTCGTGCCTTTTGAAACTTTCGTTTGGATCGGGTGTGTTTCCAGACAAAAAGGAGGATTTATCAATGCGAAGATCAAACTCAACCAAATGGATAATTTCACTTGTCCTTGTGGCGTTATTAATCGCCGTTGGGGTCACCGTACGCCTAGATAATCATACTTTTACCACGCAGACCGCGATTGGTCAATCCCGTGGCGACTTCAGCCAGGACTTTGAATATCTTGAACGGGCCAACCGGGCCTTTATTGAAGTGGTGAATCGTGCGAAACCCGCGGTCGTGCAAATTACGACGACCAAACTGGTTTCAGCCAGACCATCACAACGCCCATTTGATTTCTTCGGTGACGAGGATCTCTTTGAGTACTGGTTCGGCCCACGTGACCGCCGCAATCGACGTGACCGGCGTGAACGCAATGAGCCCGACGAGCAACGCGAGGTTCCGGGCGGCCTTGGATCCGGCGTCATTGTCAGCGAAGACGGTTATATCTTAACGAACAACCACGTCATCGAGGGCGCGGAGGACATTAAAGTCATCTTACCGAGCGGACGCGAATTTGATGCAGAAGTGATCGGAAGAGATGCAGGCGCGCAGGGAACGGATCTCGCTGTCCTGAAGATTGATGGCGAGGATTTACCTGCCTTGACGCTTGGCAACTCGGATGACCTTCAGATCGGGGAGTGGGTTATCGCAGTTGGCAGCCCATTTGGGCTTGCCCAAACGGTAACACGCGGCATGGTCAGCGCGAAAGGACGTTCTGTAAATGATATCAGCATTGTTTCGTACGCGGACTTCATCCAGACTGACGCTGCAATCAATCGAGGCAATAGTGGTGGCGCGCTGATTAACATCCGAGGCGAGTTAATCGGTATCAATACAGCGATTGCAACAGGTGGGGGAGTTTCGCAAGGTAACGTTGGTGTCGGGTTCGCTATTCCAATCAATCTCGCAAAGCACATCATGACGGAGTTAATCGATAAGGGAGAAGTTGAGCGAGGCTGGTTAGGGATTCAGTTTGAGCCAGATCTTTCCTACGAATTGGCGGAGAAGTTTGGCCTCGATAAGCCACATGGTGCGTTAGTTACAGCGGTCATCAAAAACTCCCCGGCGGAAAAAGGTGGACTCAAACGTGGCGATGTGATTATCGAGATCGATCAGATACCGATCCGCGATGGTTTGCATCTCCGTAATGTTATCGCTGGGATAACTGTCGGGAAGACAGTGGGGGTCAAAGTTATCCGCAAAAAGAAAGAAAAATCCTTAGAGATTAAGCTGGGAAAGCGTACTGCAGAAGTCCTTGCCGCGGTGCAAGATGGCAGCCCGCCACCCTTTACCCCTGATGAAGAAGAGGGCGCCGCATTTGCCGGACTCCGCGTGCGAGATCTGACCGATGCGGATGCTGAACGCTATGGTCATGAAGACGAAACCGGCGTGATTGTCGTTGGGGTTGAGCGACGGAGCGCGGCTACGAAAGCCGGCATCAAGGTTGGGGATCTAATTCAGGAGATTGAAAACGAGGAGATCACCAGCCTGGAAGAATACCGCCAACGGATCAAGGCGGTTACCAATGAATCGAAGATTCTGTTATATGTCAAGCACGCAAATGGTCGGCCGGAGTACGTTACGTTGGCAAATACAGGGTTAGACGATAAATAAAGAAACGCAAGCGTAAGGTGTAAAGCAGAAATAAGGAAATGGATTCGTGATGGGTTCATTTCCTTATTTTTTTGGCCCTTCATATGAATTCAGTGGCGGGAGAGGGTGGGAGTCGAACCCACCTATCCACTTGCATGGGCAAGCTGGTTTTGAAGACCAGTAGGGCCACCGGACCCTATCCTCTCCCATAATAAAAACGGCCACTTTCCACCGGGCTCACTTCCTGAATTCCTGACACTTTACGCTTACCGCTGTGCGGATTTTCGCAGGCGGCGATGATTTCCTTCCCGAATTGTAAGCCCCTGACCATCACAGTACTCAAGGAAAGGCACGGCGTATTTCCTGCTGGTTTGCGCTAGCTCTCGAAATTCAGCGACGGTTATTATACCATTTTTCTGAAGATAGTCGGTAAGCAAATTGACGATTTTCTCAAATATCTGGGCATGAATAAAAAAGTCGTCCGCCACCTTGATGAATCGCCCGAGATTCATGAGCGCGTAAAAAGTCTGCTGAACCGACTGAGCGGGGTACATTGAGAGCTGCGCGATTACCCCACCCATGCTCGGAGCGTTTAGACCGGCGTCAACGAAAATCTTCTCGACTTTCTGCTTAATCTCTTCCTCTTGCTCCGAGAACTGGATTTGGTGCGATGACAAACGCAGAAGATTCCCATCCTTGACGACTTGCTGCTGCCGAATCAAATCACCGACAATCTTCTCAAAGCCGGTTTCGTCGAAGCCGAGTTGCAGGCAGAGCTGAGAGGCGTTTTGACCGGGCGCGAGCGGTGATTGTTGATGGAACAACTCCAGCGCCTCAGTCAGATCCGCTTGTGCCTGTTTCGCTCGAGCCATCTCAGAAATGAGCGGGATGCCTCCCTGCCAGCGTACAATCTCTTGACGTTGTTCGAGTTCCTGCAAAATGGATCGCAAGTCTGCCTCCGAATAAGGGAGGTAGTAGCGGAGGGATTCTTCCGGGACATAGAGGTCGTCGCTTTGTGCCAGGACAAGCCTCACCACTTCTGCATCGTCCGCGTTTTCCCACTGATCTAATACCTCTAACGTCTCTTCCGTAAACCGCTTGTGGCGAGGCGCAAATGGGTTGATTACCTGCCCTCCACCCACAGTATGCTGCGCTGAGAAATCGCGCACGATAAACCGATCCCCCCTGAAGGTCAAAATCGGCTTTTCAAGGCGCAGTTGTATTTGCACCGTATCTCCCGGCAAAACGGCTTCATCCACAAGCAGAATTGCCCGGCAGAACGTCTCGCTTGTCCCGAGATAAAATCGCAGTCGTGTCCAGTGTTCGAGCATTCGTGGGAAAGACGACAGGACATTGATCGACACATCGATATTGTCTGTGGTTTTTGAAAATCCAATCGGGCAAAGCACATTCCCGCGCTCAATCTCAGCTTTGGTGACCCCCGACAGGTTCAACGCAGTTCGCTGCCCCGACTCCGCGCGTTCAGCAGATTCGTTGTGAACTTGTGCGCCGCGAACACGAACCTCGCGTCCCTGGGGCAGAATGGCCAGCCGTTGTCCGCGGTGGATAGACCCACCGATCAGTGTCCCTGTCACCACCGCGCCAAACCCGGTCATCGTAAAAACTCGATCCACGTAAAGGCGCGGGATACCATCACGCCTCTCTGCTTTCACGACGGCATCCACGCGCTCCACAATCATCTGCTTGAGTCCATCCAAGCCTTCCCCCGTCAACGCTGAGACATAGGCGGTTGGTGAACCTTCGAGGGTTGTCCCAGCCAGCATTTCCTGCGACATCTCCGCTGATTCCGCCAATTGATCCGGTGACACCAGATCCACTTTTGTCATCACGAGGATACCCCTCGAGATACCGAGCAGATCGAGAATCTCCAGATGTTCCAGCGTCTGCTCCTGCACGCCCTCTTTCGCATCAACGACAAGCAGCACGATGTCCATCCCATACGCGCCGGAGAGCATGTTCCGGATGAACCGCTCATGACCGGGGACATCGACGATTCCGGCACGTGAGCCGTCAGGCAGATCGAAGTAGGCAAATCCTAACTCGATCGACAGCCCGCGTTCCTTCTCCTCCTTGAGTCGATCTGTTTCGATGCCGGTGAGTGCGCGTATCAATGCGGATTTTCCGTGGTCAACGTGTCCGGCGGTGCCGATAATAACGTGTCGCATGGTGCTTACCCTGTTTCTCTCGATTGGCTTTGTTGCGCCAGATTTTCAGTCTATATCCACACAGACATTATATCACAGTGTGTCTATACCTTCAAGCGCAAACCTGCTGCACTTGGCGGGTGCGCTTTTTTGAAATGCATGCTATAATCTTGACGCGAGCCTGACGCTCCAGGAATGAACATTTGCTCCGCATCAATACGGTTCAGGACACACCATTCTCGCTATACGATTTTTGAAAAAGGATCAAAGTCATGATAGCGCTCGCGTAGATGGAGGAGATATGATTCATGCACATCAATAACACAATTACCGTCGAACAGCTCAAACCGAAACTTGAATACCTGTTTGAACTGTCTGGAAAAAAGATCCGAACAATCGAGGACACATGGGATGTCTCAAAAGGTACGCCGGTGTTTACCGTTGCCGGAAAATATACCACGCGGGGATGGACAGAATGGACGCAAGGCTTCCAATTTGGGTCGGCGCTTCTGCAATTTGATGCGACCGATGATGAGCAGTTCCTGGAGATTGGGCGACGGAATACGGTCGAAAAAATGGCGCCGCATGTGTCGCATGTCGGTGTCCACGACCACGGTTTCAACAACGTCTCCACGTATGGAAACTTACGTCGGATGATGCTTGAAGGGCGGATTCCACACAACGATTGGGAACTCCATTTCTACGAACTCGCCCTAAAAGTATCGGCGGCGGTGCAGGCGAGTCGCTGGGCAACGACGAAGGATGGGAAGGGTTACATCTATTCCTTCAATGGGCCCCACTCGCTTTTCGCGGACACCATTCGCTCATTGCGTTCGTTGGCGTTGGGACACCACTTGGGGCATGTGTTAATGGGCGAGGCGGATGAACCTATCACGTTAATGGCACGCCTTTTGCGCCATTCTGAAACAACCGCAACTTTCAATGTGTACTACGGTGAAGGACGCGATGCTTTTGACGTGCGCGGGCGGGTGGCGCATGAATCTATCTTTAACACGAATGATGGAAACTACCGCTGTCCAAGCACCCAGCAAGGCTACTCTCCGTTAACGACGTGGACACGAGGGCTCGCGTGGATTGTCACGGGCTATGCGGAGCAGCTTGAGTTCTTTGAGACGTTAACAGACGAAGAACTCGCGCCTTACGGTGGGAAGGCTCAAGCCGTTTCTCACATGCAAAAGGCTGCCAAAGCGACGTGCGATTTTTACATCGAGAACACCGCAAGCGATGGCGTTCCCTATTGGGACACCGGTGCACCGGGAATGACCAAGCTCGGTCGGTATCTGGAGAGACCGGCGGAGCCTTTCAACGATATCGAACCTGTGGATAGCTCCGCAGCCACGATTGCCGCACAAGGGCTGGTTCGATTGGGAAATTATCTCAAAGCCCAAGGGGAGACCGAAGCCGGAGAACGATACTATCAGGCTGGATTAACGGTCGCTGATGCACTCTTCTCGGAACGGTATCTTTCGGAATCGGACGAACATCAGGGCTTGATCCTCCATTCAATCTACCATCGTCCGAATGGCTGGGATGGTATCCCCGACGGCAAAGCAATCCCTTGCGGCGAATCGTCGATGTGGGGCGATTACCATGCACGGGAACTCGGATTGCTCCTGTTGCGTGAATTGGAGCAGCAGCCCTATTTGACCTTTTGGGGCTCGTGCTAGCTGCAGAAGCGTCTTGACTTCGGCATTGAAGTGTGGTAGATTTTCTAACGTTCTAGCAGGGGATGAGCCAAGTCCCTTTAAGGGAGGGTACAAACCATGAGAACGACAGGAATTGACAGTCCAAGGACCTCATTTACGCTAGCCACCCATCGAATTACTGAACTTAAAATTCGAGAACAAGCGGAGGCTGCCGAAAACGAGGTCGCTCAAACCCCCGAAGACCATTACCCCAACAGCGAGGATACGGCGGGAAGAAGTCAGCCCAATCCTCCTGGGGTTGGAACCTATCTGGATATAAGGGCTTAGCATGTGTTGCCCTTGAACAGATTCGACTATTCATGAAAAGCCTGTAACTGACAGAGAGTGAACACAATAGTCAGTTATGGGCTTTTTTAATTTCTGCAACCTACTGTATAGAATTTCAGAAAATCGTCGGGTAGTCTGCGACATACCCCATTGGGATCAAGAGCAAAAATCGCGAAATCGCTTGATACCGACCACTTCAGTGGTCGGCGCTTCATCAGGGAACTCCCGCGATGGATTTCAATCCATCGTTGCCAAACTCGCCACCGACTGAACTCGG
>JAPUIP010000859.1 GCA_027296925.1 Candidatus Poribacteria bacterium
ATCGGCGCTATGCCGGTGAGGTTCAGGAATTTCGGGATGCGCTGGAGCTGTGGATGGTTGAAGTGGACGATCCTGCGCTGGATGCATTTGTCAACCGGTCGTCGCGACAGGCACTAGACGATTTGATGACGCATCTGGCCGAGACGATTGGCCGACGAGAGGGATAGATAAAACCGATCGCGCTCCGCCAGGGCACAATATCATTTTCGAGTTGGATAGACCGGGGCGGCGGACCGTTGTATTTTCGCCCAGGCGCACGAAGCGGTGGGCGTGCCGTGCATTATGGCTTGCCAGAGGCGCTTTAAGTACAACTATATACACGGAAACGTAACCGCACAACACACTCAAGGAGGCAACTCACCATGAAGCTAAGAAAACTGAACATTCTCGTTCTGGTACTATTGCTGTGCGCCTCAATGGCGTTGGCCGGTGTGTGACAAATACGGTTTATGGATTTGTCAAGCATCCCATCCAGTCCAGTCAACGCGAAATAAGCAGGCATTCAATGAAAATATCAGCTTCCACAGCACGACGGTTAATCCTTCAGTGTCAAGGTCTTGATGGGGGTTGGAACCTGTCCGAAGGGAAAGAACGCGCCGCACAAACCATCGAGCGATTGGGCTACGTGCAGATTGATACCATTGCCGTTATTGCGCGGGCTCATCATCACACACTGTGGTCCCGGTATTCGGACTACGCGCCAAAAATGCTTCACGAACTTTTTGCGCAAGACCATCGAATATTTGAGTATTGGACACATGCCGCATCCTACGTTCCAACCCGCGACTACCAATACTATCTGCCCCGAATGCGCGGGTTGGCAGATCGCCCCAAGACACGTCAGTGGCTACAGCAGAACGCACAGCTAGTGCAGAATGTACTCAAACGCATTCAGACCGAAGGACCACTCGGTGCAACAAACTTTTCAGACACACGAAACAGGAAACGCGGGTCGTGGTGGGACTGGAAACCAGCGAAGCGAGCTCTTGAGACGCTCTTTGATATCGGCGAATTGATGGTTACCGAACGCCGGAATTTCCAGCGCATCTACGACCTAACGGAACGGGTTCTATTAGCAGAAACAGACACCACCGAACCTTCTCCCGATGAACTAGCGCGTTTCATCGTCCATCGTACATTAGCAACTCACGGCGTCGCTTCGAGCGGCGAAATCGGGTGGAGAAACGGAAACCGGAGCGCACTGGTTAGAGTAGTTGACGCGCTGGTTGATTCTGGTGAAGTGACGGCTGTGCAAATCGAAGGCATGGAGGACGTGATTTATTATGCCCTGACCGAGAAGATTTCGGTAGAACCGTCTCCTTGTCAAAATCAGAAACTCATTCATTTTCTGTCACCGTTTGACAATCTCGTGATTCGGCGCGAACGGCTGAAGAAACTGTTTGGCTTTGAATACAAACTCGAATGCTATCTGCCTGTCGAAAAAAGACGTTACGGGTACTTCTGTCTACCAATCCTCTGGGGAGATGAGTTTGTGGGACGGCTCGACGCGAAGGCAGATCGGAAGCGGAAGACGTTTATCGTACGGAAGGTGATCTTCGAGCAGGAGTTCGAGAATGACCCTGATTTGTTGCCAGTGCTCGCGGGAAAACTGTGGACCCTTGCAAGGTTCAATAACTGTGAATCTATCGTTATTGAGGCGGCGACTCCCGGTACGGCGAAAATCCAGTTAGTGCGAGAACTTGATGGAGTCAATTAGTTTATTACCTTTCCACAAAGCATGGTTGATGTTTTTGTCGGTACCGAACCCTCCATCAAGGCGCAGACAGATTCGTTGCCGTTTTTCTTTGGTATCCAGTGAGAGTGCCTGTTCCATTTCAGCGAGGTAACAATTATTTGCTTTTATGATACCAGTCCGTGCCATGATGCTATGATGAAAGGCATTTTACAGCAACTTTCTGACGGCATCGTGTTGGGCGATGGCGGTTACATCTGTTCCGACGAAGTGCCGTGGTTTACGGGTACGCCCGCGTTTCCCGACACAACTCACGCGCTACGAGTTAGCGGACTTCGCCCGCCGTGCGAAAGAGATGGGCGTGAACTATATCGGCGGGTGCTGTGGCGTGGTCGCCAATCATCTCCGGCAAATGGCTTATGCCTTGGGTAAGGCGGAAAAACCAGAAGTCTGGCTGCCCAACCCCGACGTGCCCATGAGCGAAACGGAGTTTAATTGGGAGCGGCGGCAGGACTGACAAAGGGAATGAACAAATGAGCAGGAGGATTCATTGACAGCAAAGCACCAACCACGGATAAATCCTTTCCACCATATTGATCTCAGGGTATCCAACCTGGAAGCTGCCCTGCGATTCTACGAGCAGGTCATGCCGGCCATTGGTTTTACCCACAAAGGCAAACACACAGAACCCGGTGGTATCACCTGGGAAATGTTCGTCGTAGACGATTTACACCCTTCCCCCATCTTCGCCATCACCGAAGAGGCGAACCACGTTCCCAATAGAAACTGCATCGCCTTCTTCGTGGAAAGCCATCCAGAAGTGGAGTGCATCGCTTCAATCGTCAAAAAGGCAGGTGGTCAGAATATCGAGGGGCCGTGCGAGTGTCCGGAGTACAGCGAAACCTACTACGCCGTGTTTTTCGAAGACCCGTCCGGGAATCGACTGGAGGTTGTCAACTGGGGGCGATAGCCTAATTTCAGAGAGCTATGATGAGGTCGTGAACCATTTCGTCAATCCTTTTGTAAGAGGGAGTTTATCATGTCCAAACCTGTGTTCAAACATCTATTCACGCCACTGCGGCTCCGTCACATCACCGTTAAGAACCGCATCGTCTCATCGGCACATGCAGACGCCCTCGCCGAGGATGGCGTACCGAAGGAGAGGGCAAGACGTTATTATGAGGAAAAGGCAAGGGGCGGCTGTGGGGTGCTAATGTGTTTCGGCTCCGCTGGCGTCCATCACACTTCACCGGCCCGGGATTGGAACGGCGTGGAGTTGTTTGACGACCGCGTGATTCCGTACCTCGCTGAGTTCGCCGATACGATGCACGGCTACAATGTGCCGGTCATCGCGCAAATCACGCACCGGGGACGGCGTGGACGGAGTGTAGACCGCCTCCATCGAATGTACGCGCCCTCTGCTATTCGTGAACCGAACCATCGCGAAACCCCACACGAACTGGACGAAGAAATGATGACGGAATTTGTACGGGCCTTCTCCGATGCCGCGTGGCGATTGAAGCAGGGGCACTTCGACGGTTGCGAAGTGATGGCGAGCCACTGTCATCTGATTGATCAATTCTGGACACCCAACGCGAACCAACGAGCGGACGAATACGGCGGCTCGCTGTCGAATCGGCTTAGTTTTGGCGTTCGTGTCATCCAAGCGATTCGCGAGCGGTGCGGTGACGATTTCATCGTCGGCATCCGCATCACCGGCGATGATTTCACAAAGGGAGGGCTGGACAATGAGACCATGAAAACGATCGCCACACGGCTTGATGCGCTGAAAATACTCGACTACTTCAGTGTCGTCGGCTCGACAGCGGAAACGTTTGTCGGTGAAGCGCTGGCCGTACCGGACATGACCTTTGGACATGCCACGTATGCGGGGTTGGCGGCTTCGATCAAGGAGGTGGTGAATGTGGCTGTTATCACCGCTGGGCGTGTCACGCAGCCGATGGAGGCCGAGCAGATTCTCAGAAACGGGCAGGCAGACCTGGTCATTATGACCCGCGCCCTCATTGCCGACCCACAGTTGCCTCAGAAGACACTCGCTGGGCAGTTGGATGACATTCGGTTGTGTCGCGGTTACAACGAAGGCTGCATCGACCGCATCTACACCGGGCGTTCCGTGACCTGCGTGCAGAATGCGATGATTGGAAGGGAAACAGAGTTAGGCGAAGTGACTGAAGGTAAAAATCGGTGCAAAGTGCTTGTCGTTGGCGGTGGTCCCGCCGGACTTGAAGCGTCACGCGTCGCACGGTTGCGTGGACATGACGTCGTGTTGATGGAGAAATCGGACGAGTTAGGGGGGCAAACGCTTATCGCCGCCAAAGCTCCGTTGCGCCGCGAGTTTTCCGGTGCGACAGAATGGCTGGGTTCTCAGTGCCGCAAACTCGGTGTGGAGATTCGGTTGAATTGTGAGGCGACAGTTGAATCGATTTTGAGCGAAAGCCTTGATGTTGTCGTCGTGGCGACGGGGGCACGTCCGCTTGTACCGAACATACCGGGGATAGAAAACACGGTAAATGCGTGGTCTGTCCTCAACGGTGAGATTCCAAGCGGTGAGCACATCGCGGTAATTGACGAAGAGTACAGATTTCAAGGCCCTTGCGTGGCGGAAATGCTACTCGACGCGAAAAAACGTGTGGACATCATCACAAGCATGGAAGCCATCTGTACGTTGCTCGGCGCCACAACACGCCCACCCGTGTATCAACGCCTCTTCCGAAAAG
>JAPUIP010000086.1 GCA_027296925.1 Candidatus Poribacteria bacterium
ATCATTTGAGTCCAGTGAATCTCGAACGTAATGCGTAAAATTTAACGAGATCTATCTCCGTTTTACGCTTCCTCATCTGAACTATAGTCGTTGTGGTAATAATAGTATAGTAGGTAAGAGCCATACTGTTTTGAAAAGTCCACATCATTTAAGGTCACGCCAAAAATATTCGCGTTCACTTTCTGAAGCGCATCCCGGGCGTGGATTGCAATCTGCCGCTTGGTCTGACCCGATTTGACGATGAGTAGCGTGCGGTCAACTTTCGTCGCAAGTATGGAAGCATCTGCAAGCGAAACCGCCTGCTTGAAAAATCGCCTCCAACAATCACGTTTTCGATGTGGCTTCGTAAGATCCGGGGTGAATCACCTGCCCGGTGACGTTCACGCCAAACAACTCCTCACGCGGACGAATTTGTGGGATATAAATGAGTGTACCCGAAGAAAGGTAGGGGTTCGCCGACAGGTCGGCCTCCAGGAGAAAACGCTCCAAATTGATGATACGTGAGGTCAGCTTTTCTTGTGTCAGATCGAAGATTCGGACACGACTGAAATCTGCTGCCGGTTGCGGATGCCCGGCAAGGAGGAGGAGCTCTGACAGCCGATTGGGGTTCCCGACGGGATAGCTTCCCGGATCGGAGACTGCCCTAAAATCGTTACTCAAGTCGGCAGTTCAATATCTTCTCCACATATCGTGGAGGGACCTATCCCATGGCAATCGGGAGGGATTATAGCAGATTTACCTGTTGAAGTCAATGTCAATATTGGTTGCAAAGAAATGGAAGCCCTTGTATAATAGGACACTGAGCAACTTTACGGTATCGAGGCGAAACGGCCCAATTGTGTACTGATCAAGAAGTTTGGTGACATGCAGATTATTCGGTGCACTCTATCAACCGAATCTGGCACTCCTCCCAATCGGCGACCACTTCACGATGGGGCCGCGTGAAGCGGCGTATGCCTCTCAATTGCTCAATGTACCTGCCATTGTCCCCATCCACTACGGCACATTCCCACTGCTGACCGGAACACCGGACGCCCTGCGCGAACTGACGAAGGATCAGCCGGTTGAAATTGTCACACTTCAGCCAGGGGAAACGCTGGATTAACACTTGAAATGATTCGCTAAGAGGAGATCTGAACATGAGAATTGCTTATGCTCGACGTGAAGAGATGCAAGAAATTGACAACGTGCATGGAGGGGCCGGAACGATACTCTTCAAAAGCCTTTTTGCAAATACGGATTTTGAAACCCCGTGGTGGTTCATCCACAGTGCCATCATTCCGCCGGGTGGCGGCATCGGTCATCATCGGCACGATACCTCTGAGGAAGTTTTCGTCACGATTGATAACGCGGCACAATTTACGCACAATGGTCGCACTGCAGAGGTTATCGGTGGGGCAGCCGTGCCCCTACGTCAAGGGGAATCCCACGCCATCTACAATCATACCGACAAAGAAACGCGCTGGTTTAATTTCAACGTCGCGGCGGTGGGACAGCCCGGAGGGTCAACGGATTTCGGCGATGATCGCGCCAATGCCCCGTTGGAGTCGGTCGATCGGCTTCCCGTCGGCAGACTCGATCAGGACTTGCTGACGTATCATCGCGCGCACCAGGGCAAAGGCAAATGCGGTGTCCGAATGTTGTGGGGGCATCAAGATTTTCGAAACAACTGGGGATTTGTCGCCCACGCTCTGCTTCCGCCTGGCGTCTCTGTCGGCTATCACCGGCATGATCGAATGGAAGAGGCCTACATTATCATGAATGGTAGTGGTCGGATGACCGTCGATGATGAAACGGAGGAGGTCTATGCGGGCGCGGCCATCCCCAACCGGCTGGGTGGGTCACACGGCATTTATAATCACACGCAGGAAGATCTGGAGATGCTTGTTGTCGCCGTATGCCTCGAACGCGGTCAGACCGACGCCACCGATCTCGGGGATGATCTGACAAAACGGTAGTCTCATTCGTAAAACGTGACGCGTAATGAGTCATGCGCAATGACTCATTACGCTTCTGATTTTGTCCTTCCTTGCGTTTGAGAAGTTGGGTTCAGCTTAGCGAAATCCCGCGTAGCAGTTAGGCTGCCACCCTACAGGTGTTCGCCTCGAGAAAGGAGAAGATGATCGACGGGATTATGGAGAGCAGCGATTCAATGTGATTGGTATGGTTTCGGGGCGAATTCTATTCGTCACCTACACCTATCGTGGAGAAAAAATTCGAATTATATCCGCAAGGAAGGCGGAACCCCATGAACAAAGAAAATATTACCAGAATTACCCATGAAGAAAATACCCTCCCAAAAGGCCAGACGGCCCCAAAACGACCTCTAGCAAGGCCAAAAACAGAATTTCATACCGCGCCATCATCTTCTGACGCACAACCGCTGACGGACGAAGAACTCGAACTTCTGCTCGGGACGCGGGCGGTCAAAACAATGCATTATAAAGGGTTTTTAGCGCAGGTGATGTTCTATGCCGATGATAATGAATTCATCGGGGCTGTCACCAATGCACACCCCGAACATCCCGTCTATTTTTCCGGCAAGACAGTATTTGAGCTCAAGGCAAATCTGCACCAAGCAGTTGATCAATATCTTGCCAAATGCGAAGAATTGGGGATTGAACCTGACTACGTTCCAAAAGAAGGGAAAATTGTTCCTGTCTCTTCCGGTGAAATTAAAGAAGACACAGAGACGGACTGGGAAAGGTTTGATCAGATGACCGATAGGGAAGTGACACTTGATGCCCTATCCGACCCGGATGCTCCTCCGCTGACTGACGAAGAACTCAAACGGATGAAGCCTGTGCGATGGCGGGGCGGTAAACGAGTGGAACAAGAATTCATTCGATTCCACATCGATAAAGACGTGCTGAAATGGTTCACAAGATTCGGAGACGATTACCAAACTCGTATGAACGATGTTCTGAGAGATTATATCGAGGCGTACCGTTAACGCCGAATTTCTCCATTTCGTGATTTCCTTGTTTTCAACCGGTTTCAAGAGGTACATTTGGATGTGTAAGCAATTTCTCGCGATTGGTTTCACGCTTCTACTTATGTCCCTCGCCACATACGCCGATGAAATGGTCTACCAGATCAAGATGTCCGGCAGAGCGGTTGGATACACTCGCTATGAACTGGTGGATGAGGGTGAGTCGGTAATGATACAGACAACGGTACGTTTCACGTTAGGGCAAGGTGAATTCGACCAGGAAATTAAACTAATCGCCGATACCCGCTTAAACGCCCAAACCCTTTTGCCGGTTGCGTATCACCTCTCCACGTATATCAACGGCTTCACTCAGTCCACCATCGATACGCAGTTTGAGGAAAACGTTGCAAAGCAGGAGATTCTTGCGGGCGGACAGACCTTCGACAATGAGATCGAGTTGCCGACGCCAACTTATATCGCTGACAGCAACTTCAGGGTCGATCATTACAACGTTGTTTTGGGGCAGTATGATTTTAAGCAGGCCGGTGCACAATCCTTTCATACGCTTACCCCGCTTGAGACCCCGCAGTCGCCCGCAGCGGTTCCATTGACGTTGACATGGAAGGGTGGGGAGCAGATCACGGTTGGAAACACAACGTACCAAACCGATTGGCTGGAGGCGAGCATCAATGGAACGGCGATGGAGTTTTGGTACGATCGGGAAGCCGGGCGGATTGTGAAATGGACAATCCCCTCGCAAGAGTCGGAGGTGCTGCTTGCAGACGATTCGCTGTTACCCACAACTGCAGCAGTGGAAGACCTCGCAACCGTTTTGCGCCGCGCGAAAGAACTGCCGCGAATTCAAGTCGATCAGGATCTGGGAAATCTTTCAGACCTCGTCTCTCTGCAGGCACATCTCGATCTGCATGTCGTCACTTCAGGACAGCCGCCAATAGATCTCCCCCACCAAAAATTCGACGGGGAGATGAGCCGAGAGGGGGAGACGGTACGCATCAACGGCGTGGTTACTGTGATGGCCATCGAATCCCCAAAGGCAAAGGCGACACGATTGCCGATCCACCCGGGCGATTTCGCCGATCCATTCATACAGCCTGAATCCGAGATCGAGTCAGAACACCCCGAAATCGGGGCAAAAGCGAAGGAGATTACCGCCTCCGCTCAGACCGCTTATGAGGCAACAAAGGCGGTTGTCGATTGGGTTACGACAGAAATTCGCTACGATTCAACATCGGTTTCCGCGCATCGATGCTTATCAACCCAAGCTGGGGATGCTGTGTCAAGATCGCGCCTGGTCGTTGCGCTGCTTCGCGCCCTGAACATCCCCGCCCGAATCATCGGAGGCCTGGTGTACTCGAATAACCGGGAGTTTGTTCAGCATCACTGGGTGGAAGTCTATATCGGAGCGGACGCCGGCTGGATGCCCGTAGATGCGTTGACCGGAGAAACTGAAACGTTCAGCGCCGGGCACATTTCTCTCTGGCGAGGGGTGGGAAGCTGCGCAACAGAGCTCAGCGAGATGGCGATCCGGATTTTTGATTTCCAGAGCGCAGCGATTGCATGGCAAGATCTGGTTCCCCTCCAGGTTGGCGAACAGAATCGTTACCGCTTTATACATGATGGGCAACCGATCGGGGACTGCACAAGCCACGTTAAAGACATTTTGACGTATCATGGAATAAAGTGTTATGAGATTGATGCCACGTTAAATTTGGATAGTGATCGAATCGGTCAAATCGACGCCCAAGCGAAGCTGTATCTGACACTCGACGGGAAACCCATGTTTTATCAGTTGTCGAAGAACGATGAATCATGGGAATACCTTCGCGAAGGGAAAACCTTCAGCTACACGCATGCTTCGGGCCGGATGGGAGAGGCAATACCTCACATGGGGATTGACCGGGATGCTTATTTTATCGGTGACAACATGTTCTGGCAGTGGGATTTAATGTTTCGTAAGCAGGAACTCTTTACCGGGATGCACCGCGAAATCAGCGCATTCAACCCACAAAGCCGCATGCCTTACAGGATACAAATGGTTGTCGAAGGGGTTGAGGAGATCGAGTTTGATGGACAAAAATTCCAGTGCTTCCGCGTCAAGGTCGATGGTGGACTTTTTTGGATCTCCTCGGTAGGTCGCTTCATCCGGTATGAAAACCCAGGACGAAAATTGGTCGTGGAATTGGCTGTACAGGAGTGACGGTTTTGGAAGGCTTCGTATTTTTCCGACGCATCACAGGAACACAGCGAGAGGCAAGCGGGGGTGAGCAGAGGAAGATCGCCAGACCTTCCTCTCTCACGTGCGCCTCCTGCCTGTTTTCATGAAACTGACGGATCGCCTTGTATAATACCAAAAGTATTGCCTTCGGTGTCCTGGCAGTAAGCGAGATAACCTATACCGGGGACAGTCATCTTGGGCACAACCACTTTGCCTCCGCTTTGAGTAATCTTCGTCACGAAATCATCCACGGATGGCACGTCAATGGTATTGGTGGTGGAAGCTGAAGGATCCGGACGTTTCATGAGACCGCCGTTGATGCCGGGCTGGTCTTCCTCACCGGTTGTGATGAGCCAATAGTCTTCGGGACCGTCCCACTTATTGATTTGCCAGCCGAAGACATCATTGTAGAATTTGATGGCACGTTCGGGCTGGTCAGCCGGGATTTCAAAATGCACGATCCTGGGCATGTTTTACCTCCTCTAAAACTACTTCGCTGGTCTTGACGAAATCTTAACTGAGTTACATGGCTTGAATTTTACTACACATAAGTGTAGTATATATACGTGAAGCTTTCAAGTAAAAAATGAACCTCCATTGGCAAGGTTTATTGAGTTGTGCCCAACCGTAAGGGAATAGGAAAATGGGAAAAAATGAGAAAATGAGGAGATCCGAGGAAAAAGGATTCGGCAATTGGGAAACCCGGAGATTATTTCCTTCAATTCTCTTTGAGTCCCTTACCCCTGCTCTCTTTTCTGTTTTCCGTTTTCTGTCTTTCGCTTTCCTCTGTTGCAGCGTCTCGGTAACGGCGGAACCCAAACAGCTTGCCGATTACCCCAACCGACTCACCCGGGATGGCGAGTTGGTTGTCCTCCCCGACCACGGAACTGTGTACATCGCAACAGATTTTCATACCCACTGGAACGACTTTAATCAATGGCTGATGCAGACGAAACTGGTCGAGCGGATCGAGTCGGGGGAGGACGTCTACGGTTTGATTATCGGCGATGCCGTGGATCACAAGCCGGGGGATGCGATCTTTGAACCTTATGGGGATGCAAAGATTGTCGATCGAATCATGCAGCTACAGCAGCAGTTGGGCACGGAAGGTGAACGGCTCATCTACCTGAAAGGGAATCACGAATTCGCGGCCACCGATACCTATGCGCTGCTGAAGAAGAACGGTATGAACGCGGACAATCGCCGGCACATGATCGACAGGCTGTATCGGAGTCCACAAGGTGCCTATTTCCAGCAATTCAATTTCATTGAGCGGATGACCGAGTCCCATTACGACTACCTGATCCACCTGCCAACGGTTGCCGTCGGAAAGAACGGCTTTGTTGGCACCCACGCCGGTACTTCGCGTCTCGCAAAAAGTCTTGCCGATCTCGCCTCTCCCAGCCCGAAGGTGCTTGAGGAGCTGCTGTGGGCGCGTCCTGCCGTTGCGAAAGCCGGTGGCTACACGCCTGCTGAGACGAATGCATTTCTTGAACGAATCGGTGGTCGCCTGCTAACTGTTGGACACACACCGCTGGGTTACTTCCCCAAGAAGAATGTCAAAGACGGCGTCGCGCGGCTCGGTAAGCGTCAACTCATTTTCGCTACCGGCTATGGCGCGCCGCCGGGTGTTCCGGTTTATCTGATGATAGATCTGTCCAAACGCTACGAGTCTGCTGCCGACCTGAAGTATGGCATAGAGATCCAGCCGTTGTATCCGAAATAGCTACACTTTCTTTCACGGCTGGCTAACCCCCACTGTATCTCCCCCTTGCCAAGGGGGAGACCAGAGAATCGGACAACTGAACGTTGGTCATTAGACGGAGGGAGCAAGCTATGAACGAAATCCACGAGTCGAATCGACGTCACTGGGACCGAGCCGCCCGTAAATGGGAGGCGCTTCGGGACGAGGATGGACTGTGGCGGCGATGTCATAAGGAGCCCGACCTCGCATTTGAGGGCGGGGCACTTGAACTCCTCCGCGAAATTGCAGGAGACGACCTAACCGAAAAGGATGTGTGTCTTGTTGGTAGTGGAGACAATTATACTGCCTTTGCTCTTGCCGGACTCGGTGCAAGAGTGACATCAACCGACATCTCCCAGAGGCAACTCGACGTGGCTTCAGATCGTGCGCGTCAGCTTGGACTCTCCATCGCATTTGTCCAAGCCGATGCTGCCAATCTGCAGTCCCTTGAGAACTCAAGCTTCGATCTGGTATGTTCTACCAATGGTTTCTTTGTTTGGATTGCTGACTTGCAAGGCGTCTTCAATGAGGTATCTCGCATTCTTCGGCCTGGAGGGTTCTATGTCTTCTATGACATTCACCCATTTGTCCGGCCTTGGAAGGATCAGATCCGTCCGATCGAAATGGAGAAGCCTTATTGGGAAACTGGACCTTTTGGGGATTCAGAGCGTGAGACCTTCGAGTTCAATTGGACCTTGGCAGACCTCCTGAACCCACTTGCCAAATCAGGATTCATTCTTTTTCGAATACTGGAAAGTCCTGCTGAAGACTCGCGGTTCTGGCAGGGTTATTCATATGTGCCCGGTACGGACAATAGACTGTTGGATTGGAAGGAGAACCCTCGGGCGGGACTGCCCGTTTGGCTGACAGTTGCTGTTCAGAAGCCGCCAGCCGCTCCAGTTGATGGCCACGCTGCATAGCACAGACTTTGCAGCTGAGGGCATTCGGTCTTGGCACAACCCGTCGGCGGCAGTGGATTGGGTTGAGACACGAAACTCAACCTTGAATTGAGATCCTAACCAGCCGTTGCAGCCCTAGTATACTGCGGCGTAAATATGTAACCCTCTCGTAGGAGTCGAATCCCCCTCGAAGACTCGGGACTTCGCCCCTCGGGGACTCGGGATTTCACATTCGACGATTAGCTGCTTTGCAGCCACTCCCTCTAACCCTCTCAGCCGAGGAGTTTACACCCTCAGTCGGGTGCAAGCTCCCGAACTTTGAGGGGCAAGTGACCGAAGGGAAACTTGTCCTGCCTGTGCCGCCTGTGCTGCCTGTGCTGAGCTTCGAAGTAAGCTTCGAAGTAAGCTTCGAGGTAAGCTTCGAAGGATCCCG
>JAPUIP010000860.1 GCA_027296925.1 Candidatus Poribacteria bacterium
TAAAAATTCACGTTGACAGCACTGGAAAGGCTTGTTCGGCCCAACGACCAGATCGATCGATAGTAAACGATGACCACCGCGCCGAGCGTCCCGAGATGAAGCATCACATCGAAGAGGATCTGCGGTTCCTTCAAACCGAGAAAATGTTGCGCCAATACGAGGTGTCCAGAACTGCTCACCGGTAAGAACTCGGTCAGCCCCTGCAGCACGCCAAGCAAGATTGCCTCAAGAATGGTCATTCACCCTTGCTCCTGCGAACCGATGAAAAGCGGAAGAATGGAAAGCAATCCGTCACTCCCATCCTTCCGCCTCCGGTGCCACTACGGTTCCATTGATTCGCCCCGCAGCAGGAACGCACGAATATCGTACCGTCCCGGACGTTCAACCGGCAAATCTCCATTGTCAATCATCACCTGCAACGGTGAGGCATGCGTACGGACGGGCATCTGCACCACTTCATGCAGCCGCGCAGATTCATAGATCGCCATGATGATCTCCACCGACGCGCGCCCATTTTTTGCATCGCCGCGATGTTCAGTTTTCCCTTCGATCCATGAGACCAACTCTCGCACTTGCGCCACAGACGGATTTTCGCCCTCTGCCTGACGTTCCTCCCATTCTGCCTTCTTGCTGTTAAGCAGCCGGACGCGCTGCTCGGTCAGATCCAGAATGCCATCCGATCCGTAGATGACTCCCCCTTGATAGTTCGGACCGGCGAGCTCCTGAAGCAGCAAACCGATGCAGCCGTTATTGAAGCCGATAATTCCCGCGCTCCGATCCTCAATGGGTATATCGCGTTCGTAGCGTTCCGTTTTGCGTTCGATGTTGCCAATCACCCACGCCGCATCGGGGTCGCCCTGCACATAGCGCATCATGTCGAGCAGGTGCGAGCAGTCGTTCAGCAGCCCCTGTCCACCTCTACAGACGATTTGACGCGGTTCGCCGATAGCGCCATCGGCAATCAATTCACGCGCGTCTGTCCAAACCGGATTGAAACGACGCTGGTGTGCGATGGCAACCTTCACATCAGTTCGTCTAGCGGCAATCATCATTTCATCACATTCACCCAAGCTGGTCGCCATCGGCTTCTCGCAGAGGACGGCTTTCGGCTTTCGGGCGCAGGCGGCAATCGTCATTGGGGCGTGCAGCTTGTGCCATGTCGCCACGCTTACAATGTCCAGATTTTCCTTATCGAGCATTTCGCGGGCATCGAGATAGCGCTTCTTGATGTTATGACGCTCCCCAAAATCGTTCAATGCCGCCTCAACCGGATCGGCAATCGCGACGATTTCGACCTCTTCAACGCCTTGATAGCCGTGTACATGTAGACCGGCAATGCTACCACAACCGATAATTCCTACCCGATATTTATCTGCCATACCATTATCTCCTTATGCGTGATACAAATGAGGGATACAAGGATTCAATACTCCCTGTATCCCTCGGAAAAAATGAAGTGCTGCGCCTACTTCACAATCACCATACGTCGTGTTTGCGTAACTGCATCGGTCTTAAGGGTGTAGAAATACAAGCCACTGCTGACCGGTTCACCGGCACTGTCGCGCCCATCCCAATACAGGGCTCTTTCTCGACTGGTATAGCTTCCCGCCGATTGGTGCCCGAGTTCGAATTGATGAACAGCACGCCCACGGGCATCATAGATTGAGATCGTGACGCCGGTCGCTTCTGCTAACTGATACGGCAACCACGTTTCGGGGTTGAACGGATTCGGAAAGTTTGGGAGGAGTTGCGTCTGCTCCGGTATCCGCATTTGCTGGAGCAACGTCTGTAACAGGCGTTTTGCTTTCGTTAATCCTGCGACATCTTCGTGCCGTTCTAGGGCGTCGAGCAGCTTGGTAAGAAGTACCTGATCTTCGGCGGTCAGTTCTGTTAGACCGGCTGCTGGCGCTCCTAGTGTCGTGCTCTCGCCGAAATGACTCGCAACGGTGACGAGATCGAACACGTCCACGGTTCCATTGCCATCGATATCCCCATCAAGGTCTTCACCCGACAGTCCGAACTGGCCGGCAACAAGAACCAGATCAAACACATCAACAGAACCACTCTCATCGACATCCCAGGGCGGCAACTCCGGAGCACCGATTTCAATAGTCGTGGTCGCCGTGACTTCAGCGGTTGCGCTGCTATCGCCCACCGATGTCACTATGACTTTGACCTCGTAATCGCCCGGCGGTGTAAAGACGGCTCCGATGACGTTGAGTGTGATTTCCACCGATTCGCCGGCCCCAAGCTCGATCGATCTGTCACTCAGAATGCCCAGAACTGTACCGTCGCCGCCCACTTCTGGATCCGCCGCGAGGTCAATGGTATCGGCCTGATCACCGGTGTTGGTTACGTTGAGGGTGTAGGCGACGCCGACTATCGCGTCGTTCGTGGATAGCTCATCTTCCCCCACAATCTCAAGTGTTACCCCAAAAACACCGGGCGTCGGCGGTTCAATTTCAATGGTCGTCGTTGTTGTGACTTCATCGGTCGCGCTGGCATCTCCAGCCGATGTCGCTATGACTTTGACCTCATAATCCCCCGGTTCGGTAAAGGCGGCCCCGATGACGTTGAGCGCAATCTCTATCGATTCGCCGGCCCCAAGCGAGACAGATTTGTCACTCAGAATGCCCAGAACTGTACCGTCGCCGCCCACTTCTGGATCTGCCACAAGGTCAATGGTATCGGCCTGATCGCCGGTGTTAGTTACGCTGAGGGTATAGGTGACGCCTGTGATAGCGTCGTTCGTCGATAGGGCATCTTCGTCCACGATTTCTAGTGTTACGCCGAAAACCGCAGAAGGCGTTGCAATTTCAATGGTCGTTGTTGTCGTGACTTCATTGGTCGCGCTGGCATCTCCAGCCGATGTCGCTATGACTTTGACCTCATAATCCCCCGGTTCGGTAAAGGCGTCTCCGGCGACGTTGAGCGTGAGCTCCGCAGACTCGCCAGCACCAAGAGCGACGGCGGCTTCACTCAAGCTGCCCAGGACCATTCCTTCTATTCCGACCTCTGGATCTGCGGCAAGGCTGATCGTATCGTCCTGATTCCCGGTATTTGTCACGCTGAGGGTATAGGTGACGCCGGCGACAGCGTCGTTCGTCGATAGAGCATCCTCTCCCACCAGTTCCAGTGCCACGCCGAAAACTGCTTCTTCTTCGCCGAAAACACCGAAATTGGGTGCTGCCTGGTCAAACCAGGCCGCCGCAGAGCTACCGACACCGCTGTATTCGATTGAGTTTCCTGCTGCAACGGCTGGAACAAACTCACCGGCCGCCCAGATGCCTTTCTGCACCGCAACGCTTTCTCGGCCGTTTCCGCCGCTGCCCCATTGGACAAAGGATTGCATGGCCGCCGGGCTAGTAAAATTTCTGGAATCGTAAAGCCCGAGATCGGCACCGGCATCATTCAACGCGAACCCTGAGAGGACGACGATGCCACCGGGTTCAAGGTTCGTGCTGCCCTCGACAACCGTTAGGGATGAGATGGATGGATACGTAAAAAGCGAACACAGTACCCAGTTGCTAATATCTACCGTAGATGCACCCATGTTGACAATTTCAATCACATCGTTATGGTAATCAACTTCGGTCAACATCACCTGGGCGTCCGCTTGAGGTACGACACTTCCATTGATGATGAGCAGTGCCCCGATAATTACGATGAATGTTGTAAATGCGCTGAGTGGTTTGAATGGGAAATACATTGAATCCTCCTTATGTATATACATTATGCTTGGTAAGGCCGGGCCAAGGTTCCGACTTGCGAAACCTTATTTATAACAAAAACGCCCTGTCAACTGTTCCGTCACAGTTCGGCCAGGGCGTCTTACGTAAAAGATTTGGGAGCAAAGGCTGGAAGGATGAAATAGGGTTAGCTTTCCTCTTTCCATGCCTCACTCCTCGATATCACAACAGATTTCAGTGGACCAACAATGGCATATCATGAGAAAGAATGACATCGGATTAAGCGTTGGCGGGATAACAGGAAGGTATGGTATCTCCGTACATCCTGATAATCCCGACAACGCCTCACTCGCAATTTATTTCGTTCAGTCCACTCCGGTGCTTGATGGCATGGATACGCCAAACCCGGAGACGGATCTAAGAAACGACCTCTCGAATCACTATTTTGCAATCAGCATCTTGCGGGTTGCTGAGAAATCCTGGGTCTGTAAGCTATAGAAGTAGACACCAGAAGCAACTCTTTCACCGGAGCTGTTGCGGCCATCCCAATACGCCGCCGTGGATCTTGTCGAATAGAAGCCGGCAGGCTTCAGACCGAGATCGAGCGTTCGCACAGCGCGACCGGACAGATCATAGATCCGAATCGTGACTTCTGCCAAGTCGGCAAGCTGGTACGGCATCCACGTTTCAGGGTTGAAGGGATTGGGGAAGTTTTGCGCGAGAAGTGTTTGTGTCGGACGGACATCACCGACGATCAGCGGCAAGCTCAAGTAGGCTTTCCGGATATCTGCAATGTCAATGTCACGGTGGAAGGGGCCAGAGACGATATTTCCGGACTCATCCAATATGGAGATCTCCAATTGATCACCGGCTTCGATAACACTCTTGCGATTGAGGTCCGCCCAGACAGCAGCGAAACGTCCGCGATCGACGGAAACCAAATCGGTGGCAACGGTACCGGTACGACGGTTTTTCGCAACGACCGTATAGACACCGCTATCTTTTCCATTTTGCAGCACTCCACTCACGACAAACGCCCACGCTGTCGTTCGGACATAAGCCGGAGGGGCTGCGGGCACGTTCATCCACGCCCTTCCGACGAAAGTCACTGTGCCACCTTCAGGGACGTTAACGATGTAGCCCTGGCCACCGTCAAGAGGAAAGCCATCGTCATCTTGATCTTCGGTGAAAGCGACAAATTTCTGTGCCGCCGAATCGAGCTTAATCACGGTGGTTGCACCGATCTCTTCAGCGAGTGTGCGGGCGGTGTAAGGTTCAGGCGGCATCAGGGGAAGTGAGATCATGTTCAGTCCCGGATCGAGATCCATGACGAAAATCTTCTCTTCATCCGCTTCGAAAAGCGGTCTTATTGTCAGATGCGCGACGGGCTCTGCCCAACCAAACTCCGGCCCGACGTCGGCGTCCCCACGGATGCCGGGATGGGGTTCGATGACACCGTCGGTTTCGGCACGTTCGGTACCCATAAACGGAGGGCCTGGAATGTGTGTCGCCAACTCGTTGTTTTCTTCCGTCCCCGCATCATACGCAAACAGTTCAACCTCGATTTCATGTGGGTATCCATCTTCGTCGAAAAGCGGGAGCGTATCGACCGCCACAATGCCATCGTTGGTTTGCACAAGCATCGTTGCTAATGAGAGATATAGGTAATCCAAACCAGCCCCGATGACCTCTGTGACAGATTCGCCAGGCGGCAGCGGTGTGTCCAGCGCAACCAAATCCAGCGTATACACGGATTCTTCGGCAAGTTCTGCTAAAGGTTGGTTGTCTCCGGTCTCCGCCAAAATTCGAAGTTCCTCCGACGCCGGCGTTCCCAATTCACCAATCTGGAAACCTTGACCGTGGGTCACCATAATTGGAGGCGAGAAGACTTGACTGTCGGTGAGGTTTGTCAGTGTGACTTCAAATAGCAGTACCTCCGGAACTTCGAATTTGTCGTCAACCAACTCGAGCCCAACGACCTGACCACGAATCTCTCCGGAGGGATTGACTTTGGTGTGGAAGTTCACATAAACCCAGCCGTTCAGGAGGTATTCGAGGTCCTGCTCCGTCAATCCTTCCCAGAGCCCCTCGATATGTCCTTCGTCAAAGTCCTCGGTAATAATGGGAAAGATGACGCCAGCGGTTTCAGTTTCATCGGCAGGGCCATGAAAATGGGCACCCGTAATTAGGTCGCTCAAGTCCGTCACCGTAATACTATACCAGAGCGCGGTGCCTTCTTCGATGAGCTTGAAGACGCCAGTACCGGCACCATCAGCATCTACGGACGGCACCTCCGCATCCCCACTGAGGACTGCCATTCCATTTTCGCCCATGTGCACCTGTCCCCGAATTTCACCGGGGGGATTGGCGTCGGTGTGGACGTTCAGGTAAAGCCAACCCTTGAAGAGATAATCGAGTTGGTCACCGGTCAATCCTTCCCAAACTCCTGC
>JAPUIP010000861.1 GCA_027296925.1 Candidatus Poribacteria bacterium
GAGAACGTTCGCCACTGATCGTCTCCCTTCTTCCGAATTCGTATCATTCCGCTGGCGCCTTCTTCACCCCCAAAGAGGCCCCACGCCCGCGTTTCATGGCGGTCCATAAAACTGGAAACGGTGATTTCCGGAGCGAGCGCCTGGATGATTCTGAGGCTGCCGGCCCCCCCGCGGTGCCGGCCATGTCCGCCGGAATGCGCCTCGACGCGGTACGTTTTCGTTAACCAGGGATAGCGCGTCTCGAAAACCTCCACCGGGGTATTCCGGCAGTTTCCATTGATTGGGCATTGCGTATCGTTGCCGTCACTGTTTACTTTTCCTCCCCAGCCGCAGCCGTCTATATGGTAGTTCGCGTAATACTGGCCTGTATTCGGGTGGATACCGCCGAAAAGAAAGTTGCATGAACTGGCGCCGCTCGCCGCAGCGACTCGTTCGGGCAGGGGTTGCGCAAGACAGCCAAACAGCACATCGACAATCCGCTGATGGATCTCGGAGTTGCCGCCAACGCTAGGCCCCGGGTGTTTCACGTTCACGACCGTGCCGGGTGGAACAATGAGTTGGATTGGCCGATAGCAGCCCGAGTTGCGGGGAATCGTTTGATCCGTGATATTGAGCATCGCGTTAAACGTCGCAGACGCGGTCACGCCATACGTGCAGTTACACGGACCGCGCGCTTGCGGACTTGAGCCGGTGTAATCAAAGAGCATCTCCTCGTCTCGCACGATGACCGTACAATTGATGCGATACCGTTTGTCGGGGACGACACCGTCATTTTCGATCCAATCCTCAAAGCGATACTCACCGTTGGGGATGTCTCGGATTTCCGCCCGCATACGCGCTTCCGAGTAGTCCATGAGCTGCTTGCCGGCGGTCAGGATCTCATCAAATCCATAACGCTCCAGCAGTTGATGGAGCCGCCGCTCAGCTACGTTAAGCGACCCGATCATCGCGTGAAAGTCGCCCCAGGAAGTTCGCGGCGTGCGGTGGTTTTCGAGAATGATCTTCCAGATGTCCTCAACGTACTCTCCCTCTCGGATAATTTTGACCGGCGGCAATCTCAGCCCCTCCTGGTAGACCTCCTTTGCATCCGCGGCAAATCCGCCCACCGCCTTCCCGCCAATCTCTGTAACGTGCGCAATGTTGCCGATGAAGCCGTACAACTCACCATCGTGATAGACACCCTTAATCACTGTATGCTCCGGCATGTGGCAACCGCCGCGATATGGGTCGTTGTGTATCACGACATCGCCGGGCTTGAAATTCTCCAGCCCGATTTCGGCGATGGTCCACTGCATGGTGTACAGAATGGCGCCGATCTGGGCAGGACAGAACTCCGCATAGGCAACCATTTCGCTGTCACGATCGAAGATGACACAGGAGAAATCCAGCCCTTCATTAAAGATCGAGGAGTACGACGTCTTCATCATCGCCAATCCCATCTCCCGACAGGTGTTGACGAGATAGTTGTTGATGATGGTAAGTGTAACGCTGTCGAGCGATTTTTCCGTTTTCATCAGTTTGTCGCAGTGAAGCAGACACTGCACTCCTTTGCCGAAGCAGTTAACGTCCTTGAAGCGCGCTCGCGTTAACTGGAATGCTTTGTTGGGAAACTAGAACGAGACTTTATTCAACTGATGAGCCCCAAGCAGGATACATTGCTTAGGGCTCATTCAGAGATTCCTCAAAGCATTTGAAGAGTTTGTCTTCCTCTTTAGGAGAAATATCTTCGAGTGCTTCATCTCTCGAAAAAATATACCCAAACTCTTCATCCGCTAATAAATTGTCGATGGTTTCACAGATAGTCTTTTCGGTGAGTCTTTCGACAATAATCATGTCAGCCGCCCAAAAATATAGACCACCAGCGCACTCCCCAGTCTTTTTATACCCCTGCATCAAAGTGTTAATATTTGGAAGGGTAAAGAATACAGCGGAGAAACTCTCGCCATTCGGAAAGGTCACTTTAACATCAACATTATCGTTATCAAGATCTAAGGGAGTAATTCCGTGATAAATCGTTAATTTGTAACTGTCGCGCTGAACGGTTTTGTAAGGTTTTTCCATTTGCGGTGCTTCGTTAGCAGGAAATTCTACCTTTGCGTAGATCTCGCGTAAGGGCAGAGCACAGTCAATCGAAGTAAGATGCAGCACATCGTCAAGATCGCTCAGTTCTGTCAAAAGCCATTGCTCCCCTTGACGGAGGTAGTGCTCGACACGGACGCGGTCCTGCGCGGCGAGTACGTATTCTTGCAAGGACTCCAATCGGCGATAATGGGCAAATTTGTCGCCTCTATCATATGCTTCCGTTGAAGGAGAGAGGACTTCTACAAGAACCGTCGGATTGAGTAGAGTATCGAGGTGGGTATCCTCGAAACGCGGTTCATCACAGACGACGGCAACATCTGGATAGGTATACAGACCGGTGGAACTGACCTTCACGCGCATATCGTTGACGTAGGTCTCGCAAGGTTTCTCTCTCAACTGAAATCTCAGTTCGCCAAAGATATTGCCTGTGATGAGATTATGCTCTCGGCTCGCACCGGCCATCGCGTAGATATGGCCGGTAAGATATTCGCTTTTGGTCATCGCCTTTCGTTCCAGATCTAGATACTGCTCTGGCGTGAGGCGTGGTTGCGTAGAAACGGCTGACATGGCTTCCTCCATTCACAGCATGAGATGACTGACATTTACCCGATTTGCTTGTTGGGTCTTGTCCCTCGAACTGACCTGCCAACTTTTGTTACCGA
>JAPUIP010000862.1 GCA_027296925.1 Candidatus Poribacteria bacterium
TCAGGTTCTCCTCTCTATGTCTCGATAAGTCATTGACAAATCTGACATACGATACCATAGTTCGGTGAGGAAATCAACAGATTTATAACACTACCGTCAGTCTAATCAGATAATCCCCAGTTCCTTGCCGACTTTGTCGAACTTGTCCAGGACAAAGTCGAGTTGTTTATCGGTATGGCTTGCCATGTAGCTTGTGCGGATGCGGGCGCTTCCCGGCGGAACCGCCGGGCTGACAATGGGATTGGTAAAAACGCCTTCATCAAGCAGGCGCTTCCAGAACATGAAGGTATGGATATCTTCTCCGATAACCACGGGAACAACGGGGGTTTGGGAGCCTCTGATGTCATATCCCATAGATTGGAGACCGTCCTGCATTTTTCGGGCATTCTTCCAAAGCCGTTCACGGCGTTCCGGTTCCGCTTTGATGATTTCCAACGCCGCATGTACAGTTGCGACGGCCGACGGGGGCATACTGGCACTGAAGAGTAACGTGTTTGCATGGTGTTTCAGATAATCGATCGCCGCAGCTTCAGCCGCAATAAATCCACCGATGCACGCGAACGATTTACTGAACGTACCCATAATGAGATCCACATCCTCTTCAACGCCGAAGTGTTCGACCGTGCCGGCGCCGGTTGGCCCGAGAACGCCAACGCCGTGAGCGTCATCAACCATTAGCCGGCACCCATGTTTCCGAGCAACGTCGACGACGCCGGGGATGTTACCGATATCGCCCTCCATACTATAAATGCCTTCGATGATAATCAGTTTTCCCTTTTGAGGCGGGGCATTTTCCAATTTCCGGGAGAGATCCGCCAGATCGTTATGCTTAAACCTCACCATCTCCCCCCAAGAAAGGCGGCACCCATCCACAACACACGCATGACTCAGCGAATCGATGAACGCGATATCTCGACGTTGAACCAGAGCATCAATGACGCCAAGATTCACTTGAAAACCGGTACTAAAGACCAAGGCGGCATCCTTATGCACAAATTCAGCGAGTGCCTCTTCGAGTGCGATATGTATGTCGAGCGTGCCGTTCAGAAATCGGCTTCCCGTACAGCCAGAGCCGTATTTCCGCGTAGCCATCTCAGCGGCTTCGAGAACTTTGGGGTGATGCGTTAAACCCAGGTAGTTGTTCGATCCAATCATCACCTTCTTTTCGCCATGAATGATGACTTCAGTATCTGCGCTGGATTGGATTGGAATGAAGTAAGGATAGAGTCCGGCTTCCCGGACGGCTTCGTACTCTTTTCCCCATGCGCTCTTACCCTCTGTAAAACGATAACATTTTTCAAATAGGTCCATAATTGCTCCTGACGCTCATGCCTGAAACGTGAGAAGTGACTTTGCTTGGCCTCAAATTGTCTTAAAAAAGACTGAACTCCACGTACCTCTTCGGGTGCGCTTGAACATCTGCGGACAGCGCTTTGAGATTGTTAATCAATTTTGAAAGGTCTTCAGCGGTTTGCTGATCATGGGTGAGTTTTCCTAGCGACCCCGCTCCGCTGTTAATCTTTGTCATTATCGATTCCAACTGATTCGTCGTCGCGAGGAGATGATCGAGCAGATCTGAGCCCGTTGCCAGTCTATCCAGCGTGCTGCCGGGCGTATTCAGCTTGTCGGTCAACGCCGCGATGGACTCGGAAGAAGCTGTAATCTGCTTTGCCAACGTCGGATCCGATACCAATCGACCGATTGTCCCTTCACCGGAATGCGCCTGATCGATAAACTGCCCCATCTTTTCGAATGTCGTGTGGGATTGATTATACAGTTCCGGGTTATTGATCACTTTAGCAGCCGTTCCTTCACCGCGATCAATTTTTCGCACGACTGATTTGGTCGAAGCAATCACCGAATCGATGTGATCCAAACGCGCTTCAAGGTTATCGAGACTTTTCAGAATCCGCTCCGCTCGATCAAACAGTGCCGGATCGGTACTCAACTTTCCCAAAGTGCCTTCCCCCTGCGTCACCTGTTGGCCCCACTTGGCTGCCCAGGCGGCGCTTTGGGCGATATTCTCAGCGAGCTCTTCCTCAGAGAGGAGTTGAGAGAGAAGGCCTTGTCCGTCTTTCAACTCGCCTACCACATCAGATATACCACCGGTTGCATGATTCAAATTGGTGTAAAGCCCCGGATCGGTCAGCAATTTGGCAAGGGTGCCGTCACCGGACTGAATTCTATCCACAAGGCTCTCGAATCGGGCGAGGGAGCTATTCAGGTTTTCGCTTACCGCAATGGCCCGATTCAGGATGATGGGCAGCCCCACCGGTGCAACCCCTGCTAGCGTCGCGCCTTCGGCAACCGGGGCGCCCTTCGACGTCCCCAATGAAATATCCACATATCGGCTTTCAGTAAAGCCAACGGATTTTATCTGAACAACTGAATCGCTCCGGAGTCGTGGCGCAGCCTTTCTGTTTAGGTTAAGCTGGATCCGGATTTTATCCACCGGATTCTGATGGATAAAATCGATCTTCTTGACCGCCCCAACCTCAATACCTGCGAGACGCACCGGATCTCCCGGTTTCAATCCGGAGGCAGAGTCGAGAATGGTCTGAACGGTAAATCGATTCTGCACTGATTTCCAACTGTTACCAGCGAAAAGCGCCACCCAGAGTAGAATCGATAAACAGATTAATGCGAAAATTCCAACTCGTAATTGTGACCAGGTGACTTGTGTTCTCTGCAATCGCATAAACTGAGTCTCCATCTATAACAACGGATAATCGGCTGACAGATCCGCTACAAATGCTCAGGGTTTACTGTTCGATAAGCACGACTCGGGGGTTGGATGAAACGCTGGATGTAAGGATCCTTTGAGCCCATCAATTCATCCGCATCCCCTTCAAAGATGACTTCTCCCGCGTGTAGAAAAATAAAACTGTTGGAAACTCGAAATGCTGTGGAAAGTTGGTGGGTAACAAGCACAGAAGTCACTTTCTGCTGAATCTGCTGTTTCTGGATGAGGTCACAGATCAGATCTCGTGCAATTGGATCTAAGCCGCTGGTCGGTTCATCATAGAGGATGATCTCAGGCGAGCTGGCAAAGGCGCGGGCGATGGCGATCCGCATCTGCATCCCGCCGCTGCATTGGTCGATTGTGAGATCGGCGGCGCCCTGCAGGTCAACCATTTCAAGCAATCGCTCCGCCTCTTTCCGTATCTCCGACATCGGTAGCGAGCGGCGTTCATAAAGCGGGAAGCCCACGTTCTCCCAAGCCGTCAGTGAATCGAAGAGCGCGCCGTGTTGAAAGACGATTGCCATCTGCTTCCAGATTCGCTGGTGCCGCGCCTCGGAAAGTTCGTTCAGATTCTGCCCTTTTATCCAAATTTCCCCACCCCTGAGTTGGTTCAAACCGATGAGGGTTCGAAGCAGTGTTGTCTTTCCCGATGCGCTTGCGCCAAGAATCGCAGTCACTCCACCCACTGGAACATTGAATGTAATATTTTTGAGGATATGAATATCGCCGTAGAAAAAGTTCGCCTTCCGAACGGAAATCATAGGAATCGGCGAATCTGTGAATGAGGACGCGGGAAGATTCATTGTTGTCATTATCTTCACCAAATGCAATGATGCAAATCAGAAAGAATGAATGAAATTTGTCATAAGAAAGTCACAAATGAGAACCAGAAGGAGGCCGGCAACTGCTGCCTGCGTTGCTCCACTGCGGACGCCTGCTGTTCCTCCTGTAATTCGCATCCCGTAATAGCAAGCGATGGAAACAACAGCAAGTCCGAACACGGCGGATTTGATGATTCCCCAGCCCACATCACCCGGCGTAATCCCGTCTAAAGACTGACTCAAGAAAAATGAGACGTTCATTTCACCCGAAAATTGCGCGACGAGTGCCCCGGCGAAGATTGCAGCGGCGCCGTTTACAACTGCAAGCGCTGGAAACATCAACACCCCGGCAATGATACGCGGCGCGATGAGCTTGCGGAAGGGATCAATCCCCATCGTCATCAGCGCGTCAATCTGTTGGCTCACCCGCATGGAGCCTAATTCGGCGGCGGCTGCCGAGCAGATGCGGCTCGAAACAATCATGGCAGTCAGCACAGGGCCTACACCACGCACGACTG
>JAPUIP010000863.1 GCA_027296925.1 Candidatus Poribacteria bacterium
TTGTTGGCTTTATGATTGCAGTCCTGAGATTCTTCGCCTTGCTCAGAATGACATAAGCCTATGCCGGAATAGTCTCATTTGAAACGAAACGTGGTATAACGAAAATGCAGATGGATTTAGAAAACTTGACGAAGCTACTGAAGAACCTTCATGAGGAACTGAAGACCTGCATGGAGAACAAACAAGCCAATCAGCCCCCCGATGCCGACGTTGAATTATCAGACCCGATTTTACTCGGCGATTTCATTGTCGACACTTACAACCAATATCTGGCTGCCGCAAAGTCCGCCTGCGACCATCCCATCATTCGGACACTGTCTAAAATTGAGAAGTTAGGCGTAGCAGACCCGGTTGAATACGACATCAGGCGGGGCGTGGGCAATCTCCCTCGATTGCACAAGATGCGTGAAGTTGCACTTGCGACAAGACAGCTGTTGAGCATCCTGGATGGAGAAGTCCAGACGCATGCAGACAGAGCCCAGCGTGAGATTACAAGTGTGATGACACTGTTAGCGAACCTCGGCGAGCAGATTGGAGAGGTAAGCGTTGCCGACGATTCGGAAGGGAGCCGGCAATCTGTCCAACATCTCGTTGAGGAATACAACCGCTATTTGGAGGCGATTCTTGAAGCTACAGATGATTTGGTCATCACGAAGATGTTCCGTCCGCTGGAAGTGGGAGACGAGGGAACCTCTCCCCAAGCCAAGCTCTCCGAAGTTCGGCTGGCACAATCGGGGCTATTAAGCTATCTGCAAAAGATAGATATCCACTCTGATTCCACTCCTGCTAGCCCTCGAAACCCGTTTGGGGTACAAGATGTTCCGAATCCAGGTGGCGAAGATGTTCAGTATATTGCCCAGACCATACCATTTTACGGTAGGAAAGAGGCAGAGAACGCGCCTGAGTGGGCGATTGTAGGGGGACCAAACGACGAAAATGGAGCTCAGTGGACGAACTTGGGAAATGGAGATGAATTTGAAACAATCGACGGTGAATGGGCAGGACGCTGGCATTATGGGGAATTTAGCCAAGATTGGTTTGAAGGGAAAGCACGAATTAAAACAACTGGTGATTGGGTCTATATCCTCACCATTGACCGAGACGGGTCGGCTAACGAATGCCTTATCGAAGTTCGACGCAAAGGCAACCGGTTAGCAGGTCGGTCTATGAACCTAGGCACTCCAATGGACTCAAGCCCTTGGGTTGGTATCATTGTGGACAATCGAAGGATTGATGGTCTATGGTCCCAGGGCCGCTGGGATTTCCGCCGGTAATTCAGGCGGCGTAGCGCTGTAACCTTGCGAAGGTTCGGAACCTTCGCAAGGTTTGATGACCCTATTCGTTGAACAGGTATGCCAACAACCTGTCCCCCTCCTGAAAATCCGGAATCAGGATATCTGCCCCGGCGTGGATGAGCCGATTGCGCTTGTCAACATTCATGTTGTAACGATTGTTTTCTACCGATGCGACACCGAGGGCAATCGCTCCAACCGCCTTCGCATTTTCAATCTCCACGTAACCATCACCGACGATCAGGAGCTCACTCCCGCTCAGGTCGAAGTCCTTGAGAATCTTCTGAATGACCATCGCCTTTGAAAAGTCTTTGTAGGCTCGCAACGCGCCAAAGATGCCGCCCTCAAAATAGGGCGCCACATCGAGGAGCGCGGCCTCATGCCGGACAAACTCGATGTCCGTGCCGCTGGCGAGGTAGAGATTCACACCACGTTTTCGGAGTTTTTGCAGAAATTCAAGCGACATCGGTACGCGCAAATCACCGGCGCGAATCTCGCCACTTTTCAGCCTGGCGATGCGTTTATCGACAATCGGTAGGAGTAAGCTGTTATACAGGTCTTTATAGTGCAGCGGATCTTTAGGAGCGCCGCCGCGTTTTTTAATTTCCTCGCACAGTTGGATCATCTGATAAATCGTCTGCTTGCCGGTGAGCCCATCCACGAATTCAACAACGGTTCGTTCTAGGTCCTCCCGCGTTTCATTCGTTCGCGTTTCTTCGAGCAGGACATCGACCATCATGGGCACCATGACATTTTGCCAGCCGTCGCGAATCAGGGAAACTGTCCCATCGAAGTCAAAAACGGCATGCCGAATCTTTCCGCGCTCGACCTTGCGGATAATCTCAATCAATGTGCCCTCTAAGAACGAACTTTCCGGTTGTGCTATCATTCAACCAACCTCTCATAATTTATACCAACAGCCTCGTCAGATCTTCAACAGAACTGGCACAGTGGGTCGGACTCGCATTTTGTAATTCTGTGAGTGAACCGTATCCGTACGTCACTGCAATTGAGTCAATTCCATTGTTGCGAGCACCGAGAACATCATGCTCGCGATCGCCGACCATAGCTGTATGGGCCTTCTGAGAACCCGGAAAGTCGGACAAAATCGATCCAATAATCTCAGTTTTTGAGGCGTGCGTGCCGTCAAGATTGCTCCCCACAATTGAACTGAAGTAATCGGACAGACTGAAATGTTCTAAAATTGTATTCGCAAATGGCGTTGGCTTTGATGTGGCAACAATCAGCTTTCTCGCCTGACTCTCAAGGTCCGCCAATAAATCATGAATTCCAGGGTAAACAACATTCTCATACAACCCGAACTCTGAGAAATACTCTCTGTAGAAACCAACGGCCGCTCGCGCTTCTGATTCATTGAAGGAGTAATACTTCTGAAAGGATTCAAACAGCGGGGGACCAATAAATCGTTCAAGATTATCAAGATTGTCTTCGACAGTGTTAAATTTTGATAGCGCATATTGAACCGACTTGGTTATCCCAATTTTCGGATCTGTCAGCGTTCCATCTAAGTCGAATAATACCACCTGATACGCTGCCGTTTGGTCCACTAAAACACCCCGGCGCCCTCGACACTTGAGCAAACCACGGTTCCCAACGGCAACGCCCGCGGATCATAATATCCACGCTTCACCGTCTCGACAAGTTCACCCACAGCGTCCTCTTTGACGACGACCAACACGCAGCCGCCCAACCCACCGCCGGACAACCCGGCGCCGGCGACGCCGTCAACCTGTTTCGCCAGATCGACCAAGAGATCCAATTCTTCACAACTGCATCGATAACCGCCGGATTGATAATGGATCTGGGCGGCTTCATTTCCGTTTTCCAGATTGGCGATGAGTTTATCGAGATATGAGTCCGAAATGTGCTCTTCCCAGGGGGCGATGCTACCATCTGGTTTATGCGTGACGACTCGATCTCCATCGTGAGCGATATACTTCAGTTTTCCGAATTCTTCCATTTCACCCCGAATCAGCAAATCCCCACAACGTTCGCTGCGGGCGCACTCCGCGATACCGTAGAGGCAAACACCTCTGACGCGGTATCCGTCTTGGGGTTCATCGTGCATGAGGAAGAGGCGATCGAGTGCTTCGACTTGATCGAGAAGAACCGACCGAATCTCTGTTCGACTCATGCGTTCGGGGAGGGTTTTGACCATTCGGTAGATCTGAGCAGGCGACACACCTAAATGGTCTGGATTGACATCTCTGAGGTGTTCGAGTCGATCCGCCAACTCAGGGAATCCCTTCCTTAACAACATCATACCAATCTCGTATCCTGCAACGCGCTCGTTGAAAATACTCCGCGAGGTATGTTTGATGAAGGAGTTACAGGCAACCACACGATAATCGGCGGGAAAGGGAATCTCTTCGATCACCAGCGGAAAGAATCGGAGGCGCACAATCGCCTGACTTTCCGCATAAAGTATCGCAGCGTGGTCGCCGGCACCCCCGCGTGTGCCGACGTACCATTCCGCTTCGCCACATCGAACGGCCTTTTCCCTGTGTGGGATTTCCAGCTTGTTCAAGGACAGGGCAGCTTCAAGGGCGGCCACCACGAGCGTGGATGAAGAACTCATACCGGCGGCTAACGGCACATCGCCGGCTACGGCGAGATTCATCCCTTTGAGCGGCGTATGCGGAAAAAGATCATGGACGTAAAGTACCCCAGCACTGATATAGTTCTCCCAGTCGCCAGGGGTGATGGCGTTCTGCTCAATATATGCAAGCCAGTTTCCTCTTTGGTGTGCAGGTAATTTTTCGCCAATGTGAAACGACCGCGGTCCAAAGCCCTCATCCGCGTTATGCAGCAATACCTGGCCATCCTCGCGCGGGGCGGCAACGAGAATTGTCTCGCGGTCAATCGCAATATAGTTGAGATAGCCTCCTCGGTGGTCAACATGCGTCCCCATTAGATTCGCCCTACCAGGAGACCGAACGATCAGCACCTCCTGATTTTCACTGTAATGGCTGGCAAAGGTACGAAGCGCTTTGATATAAAGACTCCGGCGCGCCTCCAGAATCGAGGCATTCTCGCCATAAATCTGGCGCATGCGGGAGACGACGTTCCGATGATTATTCTGAAAAGCGTTTAACCACTCCCTTGCCGTCATCATTTATCGTTTCAAGTTTTCCTTTCGTTATGTGGCAGATGTTCAGCGCGAGTTCTGATATAGGCGCGAATCTCCCTGCCGTAATCGGGGTCCCGGAGTGCAAAATCGATGAAAGCACGATAGTAGTCCGCATGGTTGCCGAGATCATACCGTTTTTCGGTAGCAGCCAGTTGAACAGCGCGCACCGTGCATCCGCGATGGATGAGATTCTGAATGGCGGGAGTGACCGGAATTTCCCCGCTTGATGTGAGCGGGACCTTTCGAATCTCCTCGAAGATTTCGGGGCCGAAGATGTAACGCCCATTCACAGCCAAGGAGCTCGGGGCGTCTGCCAACGCCGGCTTCTCAACGATACCAGAAATTTCCAAATCACCGCAAGCCGGATCGGCGGATGGAGCGGGTGCGACGGCACCGTAGAGGCTGATCTGTTCTCGCGGCACATTTCGGACACCGACTGTACATACGGATTGATGGACGATATGGGATTCGACGATGCGCGAGATGTAGTTCGGGGTGAGAGCTGAATCGATGATGGTGTCACCATACGCGACGATAAACGGTTCGTCGCCCACAAACCCCTCGGCGGCGGCAATCGCGGCGCCGGTGCCCTGCGGTTTCAGAACGCCCGGCGGCGACTGCTGACGGATGAAAAAGAAGGAGATGCCTCGCGCCTGATAATCGAATTCGCCAAGAAGTGCCAATTCCCCAGATTGAGCGAGGTAGTTGATCAACGCCGTCTGATTATCAAACTGATCCGCAATGATGGTTTTGCTGTGAGCCGTGATGAACAAGATCTCACGGACGCCGGCGGAGATCATTTCTTCGACGACGTAGTGAATGGTTGGATGCCGCCCCACCGGCAGCATCTCTTTCGGGAGTGCGCGTGTGGTCGGTAGCAGTCGAGTGCCAAATCCAGATACCGGAACGACTGCTTTGCGGATGGGCATTAATTCTCCTGTTTTGTCAACACAGCGATAATCTTCTCAACAATGCCATCAGCGCGGCTCCGAATCTCATCTCGCGTGAGGCTCTGAATCGGGTGCCCTACGGTAATTGGGTGGAAGTCCCGATAGCCGAGCGATTTGGCTTGGACTTCCCCAGCGGCGAGAAACACCTCCGAGCAGATGGAAACGCTTGGCACACCGCGTTCTTCTAAGGCCGTTCCGTCGTGCACACTGCACGATATACACGAGCCTCAGTCGGCCAGCCCTTCAATTACAAAGTCGCACTGATCGGCAAGCTGTGTAACCATCTTCGTCGGGGCGGGGCGTGCAAATGTTGGCTTTTGAGTGTGTATCACATCCGAGAACGTGAATCGTTCGCGCATCAGCTCTTCAACCCGTTCGAGGAAAATGTCACTGCCGTTCTTGCTGATGTTCAGCAAACCCATTCTTTTACCATTCAGGTCATCGAGACGCGGCGCGAGGAATTTGCCGGACACGCCGCCTTGATCGGTTGGATCGAGTAAAATTACGTTTGCCATTGGAAAACCTCCTTAATAGTAGCACGATTCAAATGCTCTCCTGTTTACGTTTCCAGTGCCGAAATGCCAACAGAGGCAGCCGTTTCTTGAATCTGCCGCCACGTTTCGTCATCAATCGGGATGCCTTCACGCGAACGACGCTTCTCTTGACGTAGCTCAATTTCGCCCGGCACCAAGATCTCATCGAAACCGGGCGCAAGCGGCGAAGCTTTGACATACGCCACAAGTTCATCAACACGACGATAGAAATCCTCCATCGGCGTGAATTGGGCAATGTCGATTGCAATCATCAGGGTTCCGTTGCAGATTCGCGTATTGCCAGAGCCACTGCAACCGGCCCCGGAGAGCGCGCCTGTCAGCACGTCAATCATCAACGCGAGACCAAATCCCTTATGCCCGGCAATCCCGCCGAGTGGCAATAAGGCGCCAAGTGGGGGGCCGTCGAGATCTCGTGGATCGGTGGTCGGTTCACCTTTATGGTTAGTCAGCCAACCGATTGGGACGCTATCACCGCGATTGACGGCAACGCGAATTTTTCCCTGTGCAACGACACTACTCGTGATGTCCAGCACAATCGGTTCTGCGTTGTGTGTCGGTACCGCAATCGAGATCGGGTTGGTCGCAAGCCGCCTGTCGGTGCCGCCAAAGGGTGCGGTGGTCAGTCCTGCACCACCGGCATTCACCATCACCATGCCGATCAGCCCCTCATCTGCGGCGATCATGGGGTAGCTGCCGAGCCGTCCGATGTGGTTACAGTTATAGATGCTAATCGCGCTGATCGTACTCGATTTCGCCTTCTGGACGGCCAACGCCATCGCCTTTCTGGCGATCACCTGTCCAAATCCCCAATTTCCGTTAATTAAGGCGTGCGACGGCGATTCTCGCTCAACCTCCATTGGCGCGCCGGGGTTGATTTGTCCCGCCTTCATAAATCCGATATACTGTGGAATCCGAATCACACCGTGCGAGTCGTGGCCGGCCAGATTGGCATCAACGAGAAGTTGACTCACGACTTGTGCGTCTTCGCTCGGCACATTCGCGGCTTCAAAAATATCCGCCGTGATCTTGCGCAATTGTTGTGGCGTAAAACTTGGCATTTCCTCCCTCTCTGACATTTGTAGACAAACCCTCATACAGCAGGCATACACATTCACTGCGCACGGAAAATAGTATACCATCGTTGTGGCAAACTGTCACTATAATTTACAGCCATCTGCGCCATGTTTTCAGTTGACTCTAAAATGGTTGTATGATAGACTTCTCCCGGTCATATCGCATAAAAACGCTGTGCCGCAGTGCAAATTAACGCACGCCAATCCTATCATACACACCAGACGAGACGACAACCCGAAAAAGGTGAAAATTCACTTATGTCACAAACAGATCCCCTCTCTGAATTTCTCAAAGTAACCAAAGCGAAGATCGATACATACATCTTTGATTTTTTGCCCCGAGGCCATGAGCGATCTGAAGTTCGTGAGTTCTACGAAATGATGCTGGATTACCCACTCCGGTCCGGCAAGGGATTGCGCCCGGCAATCTGTCTGCTCATGTGCGAAGCATTCGGTGGAAATCCGGATGAGGCATTTAATACCGCCGCTGCACTGGAGCTCCTGCAAAACTGGACCTTGATTCACGATGATATTGAAGACGGTTCAGATCTGCGGCGCGGGCAGCCGTGTCTCCATCAGAAACATGGCATTCCGATTGCCATTAATGTGGGAGACGGGCTTCACTGCAAAATGTGGGAAATGCTGCATCGAAATGCGGATGTGCTCGGTTATGAGCGCGCATTTGAGATCGCATTGGAATTTTCACAACTGAGCAATCAAGTGGTTCAAGGGCAACACATTGAGTTGAGCTGGGTGGAAAACAATCGTTGGGCTCTGACCGAAGCGGACTACTGGACGATGTGCGTTCAGAAAACTGCGTCTTACACATGCGTCGCGCCCTGTCGCTTTGGGGCAATTATTGCCGGGGCGCCCCAGGAGAAACTTGATCAATTGACGGA
>JAPUIP010000864.1 GCA_027296925.1 Candidatus Poribacteria bacterium
CTTGGGTGGGGACAGACAACCTTCGCAAGGTTTTGAAGCGGGTTTGTCTCGGTTCACGCCGAAATTCCGTACCTCTCGTGCGTAACTACAGCGTGGGAACCTTGCGAAGGGTTCTTTTCTCGATAACTGAAAAAGTCGTATAAGGAAGGAGGTATCGCTCATGGCACGACCGGTTGTTGCGATTGTTGGAAGACCCAATGTGGGGAAATCTTCCCTCTTTAATTTGATTGCGAAACGCCCGATTGCGGTTGTCCACGATCAACCAGGTGTCACGCGGGATCGGATCTACGCTGATGTAGATTGGATGGATGGTCACTTTACGATTGTCGATACCGGTGGCCTAGAGCTTGCCCCGGAAGATGACCTCATCGAGAGCGTACAGTGGCAAGTTGAAGTAGCTTTGAACGAAGCGCGAGTCATTCTGTTTTTGGTTGATGTACAGGCTGGGATCATGCCACAGGATCTGGCGATCGCCGACATGCTCAGAAAAACGGAGAAGCCGATCTTTGTCGTTGTCAATAAAGTGGATAACGCCAGACTCAGAACGGAGGCAATGGAGTTTTACCAGCTCGGGGTGGGTGAACCGCTCTTCATCTCATGCGCTCAAAACGATGGGATTAACGTCCTCGTTGATGAAGTGGTATTCGCTATGCCAGAAGCAGAAGTAGAAAGCCCGGATACGCTTGACGAAGGGATCAAGGTCGCCATCGTCGGGCGTCCAAATGTGGGCAAATCGTCGATCACCAACAAACTCGTCGGGGAAGATCGGATGATTGTTGATGAGCGCCCCGGCACGACGCGCGACGCAGTCAACATCAGCTTTGTGCATGACGCGGTAACGTTTGAACTGATCGACACCGCAGGGATGCGGCGGAAATCGGCGATCGATAGCGACCTCGAACAATCGACCGTCCAGCGTGCTATCCACAGTATTCGCAAGAGCGATATTTCATGGCTTGTCATTGATGCGTCAGGGGAAGTTGCCCACCAGGATAAAACCATCGCGGCTTATATCGCCAAACAGGGCAAGGCGTGTATTCTAGTGGTCAACAAATGGGATCTGATCGAGAAAGATAATTCTACCTTTAACCGATTTGTCGACTCGATTCGCCGTCAATTACCACAGCTATCCTACGTGCCTTTGCTCTTTGTGTCGGCACACACGGGGCAGCGTGTAACGAAACTGCTAGATCTCACGCTTACGGTTCATCGTGAGTACTGCACGCACATCCCAACGTACGCGCTCAACAATCTCCTCATGCAGTTGAAGAACGAGCATCAACCCCCGCGTGCCGGCGGTGTTCGCCCTTCGCTGAAATATATCACACAGATCAAAACCCAACCGCCGACGTTCCTGATCTTTGCGCGCTACGGGAATAAAATTCAGCCGCATTATGAAGCCTATTTGATGAACGGCATCCGAGAGGCATTCGGATTCTCCGGTACGCCCCTCCGAATTTACTACCGGTCTCCGGATAGGAAACGTGAACATGCATGATGGTATTATCGGGTGAATGCGATGGAAACACTCACAGGTATTCTCGAGCGTATCGTTTTTGAGAACCCGGAAACGGGCTATACGATCGGAAGATTGACTTCCCGCGACTACCCGACTGAGCTGATCACGGTCGTGGGGAATTTTGCCTCCGCCAACGCCGGCGAGAGCCTTGCGCTCAAAGGGTGGTGGGTCAACAACCCGCAGTACGGCCAACAGTTCAAGATTGAGACGTATGAGACGGTGCTGCCGGCGACGATCGTTGGATTGCGGAAATATCTCGGTTCAGGACTCATCAAAGGAATCGGGCCCGTGATGGCTGCGCGGATCGTCAATCATTTCGGTATGGATACGATGGACGTCATCGAAAAAACGCCCCAGAAGTTAAACGCTGTACCGGGAATTGGTAGGAAGCGCGTCGATATGATCAAGAAGGCGTGGGAGGCCCAGCGGGAGATCAAAAACGTGATGCTCTTTCTGCAGTCCAATAACGTCAGCACAACCTATTCGGTCAAGATCTACAAGACCTACGAAAGTGAGTCTATCTCCATCGTTCGTGAGAATCCCTATCGCCTCGCCGATGACATCTACGGAATCGGTTTCAAAACAGCGGACACGATCGCTCAGAATCTCGGCATCGATAAGGAATCACCCCATCGGGTGACGGCGGGAATCAAATATGTTCTGGGCCAAAAAGCGGATGATGGTCATGTTTTCCTGTATCGCGGTCAATTGATCGGTGCCTGTCAAGAAATCCTAGAGCTCCCCCTCAACGCCATTGAAGCCGGCATGACCGAGTTAATCGGCAAAGAGGAAATCGTTGCGGAGGACGTGGACGGCGAAGTGGCGGTCTACCTCGTGCCGTTCTACTATGCGGAGGTCGGCGTGACCAACGCCTTCTCACGACTGCTGAAAACTGAGACGCCCGCGGCTCAATTGCAATTTGTAGCAGGTTCAATCGATCTGCTTGAGAAGCAGATGGGCATCCACTTTGCCGCCAATCAGCGAGCCGCCATCAGGACCGCCCTGGAATCCAGAGTGATGATTCTGACGGGCGGACCGGGGACCGGAAAGACGACGACCACAATCGGTATGATTCGTCTGTTCGAGGCGCTTGAGAAACGGGTGATGTTGGCGGCGCCAACCGGCCGGGCGGCGAAACGTCTCAGCGAGACAACCGGCCGGGAAGCGAAAACTATCCATCGGCTGCTGGAGTTCTCGCCACAGGATAACGGCTTCAAACGAAATTGGGATAATCCGCTAGAGGCGGACGTGGTGATTATCGACGAGATGTCGATGGTGGATCTGGTACTGATGAACAGCCTGATGAAAGCCGTGCCACGACATGCAACGTTGATCATGGTGGGCGATGTGGATCAACTCCCATCGGTTGGCGCGGGCAATGTCCTGAAAGATCTCATCGCTTCCGAGCAGATTACGGTTGTGAAGCTGACAGAGATCTTCCGTCAAGCCCAGCAGAGCCTCATCGTCACGAACGCCCATCGCATCAATCGTGGCGATTTTCCACAGATCACCGGCACGCCCGATCGGAACTTCTTTTTCATTGAAGAGGAGGAGCCGGAACAGGTGGCGGATCTGATCTGCGACCTCGTGCATAAACGCTTGCCCAAGCACTACGGCTATCACCCCATGGATGACATTCAGGTACTCTGCCCGATGCGGCGCGGCACGGTTGGGTCTGAAAATTTCAACAAACAGTTGCAAGCGGTTCTCAACCCGGATTCAACGGGGACCATTCGCGGCGGGCGAAATTTCCGTGTCGGTGACAAGGTGATGCAGGTTCGGAACAACTACGACTACGAGGTCTTCAACGGAGACATTGGGCGCATCACCGACGTGGATGCCATCGAAAAACAGGTTACGATTCAATTTCCTGAAAAGGTTGTCGCTTACGATATGGCGGATATGAACGAGCTGGTGTTGGCTTACGGCATTACCGTCCACAAAGCGCAAGGCAGCGAGTATCCTGCTGTCGTTGTACCGTTGATGACGCAACACTATCTGATGCTGCAGCGCAATCTTCTGTACACTGCAATCACACGGGCGAAAGAGTTGGTTGTTCTCGTCGGCACGAAAAAGGCGCTGGGGATAGCAATCCGGAGTAACAAAGTCGTTGAACGGAACAGTTACCTCGCCGAAAGGGTGCAGGCGGCGATGCGCCAGAAAGTCGGCAGACCTGAGAGTCGGCGGGAGGAAGGTGGGTGGCTCTTCACCGAACCAGAGCCCCCGTCCCAACGATGAATGACTTCGAAGTGATTTCGTGCGGCACTGAAACTTGAAGTTCTGTTGGTCGGCAAAACCCCGCACCACAGGCATACCCTATCAGCCTAGGGCAGGCCTCGAAGCTCCCCCTCAAAGTTCGGGGCAAGCTCCTCGAAGCTCGGGACAGGCAGGACAAGTACCCTAACGGGCAGTTCCTTTTCCTTCGGTCACCGCCCCTCGAAGCTCGGGATTTCACAACTGAACTTGGGTCGTTAGGCAGCT
>JAPUIP010000865.1 GCA_027296925.1 Candidatus Poribacteria bacterium
TCAGTTCGATATAAGGATGCAGACAGCACCTGGGGTCACGGGGGAATGGGAGCTTGTCCCTCAAAAGCTTGTCCCGCCTGTGCCGAGACTTTGAGGAGCCTGCCCCGCCTGTACCGAGCTTCGAGGTGAGAGGGTCAGAGAACCCCTCACTTCCGCCAAAATTCCCCAATCCCCCAATCCCCCAATTCCTTTCAAATGCCCCAATCCCTTGCCAACGCCAGATTCTTACGTCGAACTCACGTTAACATATTGCTTCAATTTCTCGGGTCAACGCGGAATCGTGGGGTAACAACGCCTTGAACTGAAGTTCAGGCTCAAAGCGAAAGTCCACTCAAAGTGGACTGAGGCTAGATGATAGTTGGCTTTAGCCAACTTGAGCTATTAGCCCCGAATTCATTCGAGGGGTTCAGAATTATCGTCCTACCCCTCAAATCCGCGTTGACCCAATTTCTCACAGGAAAATATCGTGCGCTCCGGGTTCGGCGTACATCTGCAAAGTGACTCAAACGCTTTTTTCTTGATTTCATCTGCAAATTAGTGTAGTCTCTCCACAACATTACGCAAAGGATATCCGATTATGACGACATGCCCCAAAATCGCAGCCATCGTGACGGAGTACCGAAAATATTCGCATGGTCAGCATATTGTCGACCGGTTCCTGGAGGGGTACGGCTGGAACAGTCGCCACCACCATCCACCGATGGACCTGGTTTCGCTCTATGTGGATCAGCGCCCCGACGGTGACTTGAGCCAGGACCGCGCCGAGCGTTTTCCTACCATGAAGATCTATCCCACTGTCGCTGATGCCCTCACCCTCGGCGGCAGTGAACTGGCGGTTGATGGCGTACTGTTGATTGGCGAACACGGAAGCTATCCAACCAATGAAAAGGGGCAGCGCCTTTACCCGCGCTACGAGCTCTTCAAACAGATTGTCGCCGTCTACAGAGCCAGCGGAAACACCGCGCCGATCTTTAATGACAAGCACTTGTCGTGGAATTGGGACTGGTCCCAAGAGATGTACGACATTTCCCAGGAGATGGGATTTGCCTTTATGGCTGGTTCATCCTTGCCGGTGACCTGGCGCACCCCATCCATCGACATGCCGCTGGGCGCCCGTGTTCGGGAAGCCGTGTGCGTTGGGTATGGCGGCGTCGACAGCTATGATTTCCACGCGCTGGAAACGCTCCAGTGCATGGTGGAACGTCGCGAGGCTGGAGAAAAAGGTGTCAAGTGGCTACAAGCTTACCGAGGCGAGAAGTTTTGGGAAGCCCATCACGACGGGCTCTGGTCGCGGGAGTTGTTTGAGTCCGCGCTCTGCCGCAGCCACACGCTTACCCCATCGCGAGCGGGATTCAACAACATCTTCCCAACGCTGGACGAAATGAAGAAGCTCGTCGAAGACCCGATCGCCTACCAGTACGAACACGCAGATGGTCTCAAATCCACCATGATCTTGATGAACGGCCTCGTGCAGGATTTCAATTTCGCCGCGCACCTTGCGGACCGGGACGCACCGCTATCCACACAGATGTACTTGCCCATGCCGCCGGCCCGCACCACACTCGCGAACTTCTTCTCGCCGTTGGTCAACAACATTGAACAGATGTTCCTGACTGGGGTGGCGACCTATCCGGTTGAGCGGACGCTTTTGACAAGCGGTTTGGTCATTGCCGGTGTGGATAGCCTCGATAAGGACCAACAGCGGGTTGAGACACCGCATCTAAGTATATCCTATCAGCCGACTGAAGAATCGACCTTTTGGAGAACTTAGTGGCTATAATTCACCCAAGCTATACTGGAGTATGAACGACAATGACACCTAACACCCCACCCAAACGCATCGCTGTCATCGCCACCATCTACCGCTATCTCTCGCACGCCCAGCACTTCGCAGACCGCTTTATGGTCGGTTACCCCTACGAAGGACGCTGGCACCGTCCGAATACGAAAGTCGTCTCCCTCTATGTCGATCAGAAGCCTGAAGGCGACCAGTCCACGGACCGGGCCCGCGAGTTCGGTTTCTCTGTGTACCCCACCATCGCCGACGCGCTACGCTGTGGTGGCGATAAACTTGCGGTCGATGCTGTGTTAATCATCGGCGAGCATGGCGACTATCCAAGAAATGAAAAAGGACAGGTCCTTTACCCACGCTACGAGTTCTTCAAGGAGTGCGTGAAAGTCTTTGAAGCGGACGGGCGTGCGGTGCCGATATACAATGACAAACACCTTTCTTACAGCTTCGAGAAGGCCCGGGAGATGGTAGACGACGGCCATCGTCTGGGATTCCCTGTGCTGGCGGGGTCGTCCCTGCCGGTGACCTGGCGCTTGCCGGATGTGGAATTGCCACTCGGCTGTGAAATCGAGGGTGCGCTGATGGTGGGTGTCGGTGGCTCAGATCCGATGGACTATCATGCCCTTGAGGCGATGCAGTGCATGCTCGAACGCCGCAAAGGTGGCGAAACCGGCGTCGGGGCCGTGCAGTTAATCGAGGGTGATGCGGTCTGGCAAGCCGGTGAAGAGGGACGCTGGTCCAAGGAATTGCTGGAGGCGGCGCTCTCTCGTAGCGACTCTCCATGCGGACTTACCGACGAAGACGGTCGCACCCAGGACCTGCTCGGCAACGGTGAGCTCCCCCGGCTGGTCGAAAATCCGGCAGCGTACTTCATTGAGTACAACGATGGATTACAAGCGACGCTGCTGATGCTCAACGGTGCAATCAGAGACTACTGCTTTGCCGCGCGGCTCAAGGGCGTCCCGGATCCGGTATCCACGCAGTTCTTCCTACCGCCGCCCCCGAATGTGACCTACTCTGCCTGCCTTGTGGCGAAAATCGTGGAGATGATCATGACCGGTAGGGCTCCGTTCCCGGCGGAGCGCACTTTGCTGGTCAGCGGTGCATTGGAGAGTTGTCTGACTTCGCGTCTGCAGGACCATCAGCGTCTAGACACTCCACACCTTTCTGTCGAGTATCACGCGCCGGCCGAGTCTCACCACGGCCGTGCTTGAACCGATCTCACGTCATTGCCTGGATAACGCCGAAGGGCGCATCGATGTGCTCCTCTACTCGAAGAATTGGCCGGTTGCATCCGCGTAGGAATCTTGCAAAAACGGCGGGTTTTATGGTATTCTATCGGCAGTCATTCTTCCATGCCGGAGTCAAGGAATTATCTCTTTATCATAAAAACGAAAAAATGATGCACGTGATGATCTTCGGGAGACATCAAATGGATTACATCAATGCTACTACAAAAAACAGAAAAACCGAAATTCTTACATAAATCGCTTTATAACGTTGGTATCAGTGGTATCACATTAACCAATTATCCCGCTTTAATTGAGCCACAATGGATTGAGATTACGGAACACGAAATCACAGTTGCGAATCTTCCACCCGCTTTCGAGGGTTTTTCAATCGTTCAACTCACAGATCTCCATCATAGTTCGATTGTAACCCTGGATTATCTTCAAGCTTGCTTTCGGCAGGCCGTTCGTTTACAACCGGATCTCGTTGTGCTGACCGGTGATTACATCACTTACCAGGAGAAATATGCCAAACCGGTGGCGCAGGCAATCCGTGAGATTATCGTTGAGGCAGGCATTCCCACGTATGCCGTTCTCGGTAATCATGACCACTGGAACAGCAGCCCCGACGCCGCCGTATTTCCGCTAAGAAATCGCTGGAAGGGCGATGGCTCTGAGGTATTCAACGCCTTGACGGTTGCCGGGGTTCGCGTTTTAACAAATGAATCCGTCCTGTTGCAGCGCGGTGCCGACCGACTGTGGCTCATCGGCTGCGACGATTTTCTGTCCGGAAATTTTGACTTGGACCGCGCATTAGCATCTGTCCCGGCGTCTGCCGAGCCGCGCTTGCTCTTAATGCACAACCCATATCCGATCGAATCGATTGCCCACCATCGATTTGATCTCGTTCTGTCAGGGCACACGCACGGTGGACAGATCTCGTTGCCTTTCGTTCCCTCAAAGATTGGTAACAGATATCTGGCTGGACTTTTCTATGTCGGTGAGTCGAGACTCTATGTCTGTCGCGGCATCGGGGTCAGTGGCGTTCCTATCCGATTTATGACGCTGCCAGAAATCGCCCATTTCCGATTTGTCTGTGCTCCCACCTAGAATGGTCGAACCGGGGAAATGGGGCAAATATCTTATTGCCTATTTTTCCGTTTGCGTACAACCCAACTCAGGACGCCAGGCCTAAAAGATACTCCCTGCTACGAATGGCATCCTCCAGTGGCCCATCCGTGGGGGTGTTTTCCAGCAGGAGATCGCCCTGGTAGTTCCCCGCCTTTAGCCGGTGCTCAATCGCTGCAAAATCGACGAATCCGTCGCCCACCTGCGATAAAACGCCATCCGCTGTTTTCTGCTTAAAATGGACCGAGGTGAGGTTTTCCATTTTCACGGCCGTCCAAAACGCCTCTGGCGCGTTGAGCGTTGTCCCATCTGCACGGTAGATATTCGCCTCGTCGTAGGTCAGCAGCGCCCCGCCTTGCACCGCGAGCTCGAGTGTGAAGGTGGCAGATTGGCGAGCGTTCTCAACCGCGAAAACCATCGGGTAGCCGGGCAGCAGCGATCGATGCCGTTTCACGTTTGCAATGGCGATGTGAGGGTCGATTTCCCCGTCCGATACGGCATCCACGAGCCGTAACCGCGCTCCGTGTGGACACAATAGATACGCCAATTTCTTCGCCAGGATGATACGCTGACTGTCCGCTTCGACATCTTCAGGCGGAGAGAGCCACGGATGTGCCATGGCATAGCTCAAGGTCAGATCGTTCATCTCTCCGACAAACCCACTGACGCGATCAAAAACGGCTCTATCTTCCGCCTCGATCTGACCATCCCAGTTTTCGCCCTGCCAGATCGTCTCGCAGAGGGTTTTCCACTGATCGTCCGTGTAGTGCGCTATCGCGGTCTCGATCTCCTGGATGAGACGACCAAACTCAGCGTTGCGCAGGTAGTCTCCCTCACGTACCTCCATGTCCTTGAATCCATGAGCACCAAACTGACGGGCAAGCGCCTCAAATTGCGCCCCGCCTTCCATGCACTGCGTCCAAATATTCGTTACAATCCCAAGTTTTTCAAACATCGATAGGTCCTCCAAAATCGTTAGTTGAGAAAATGGGTTATGGAGATTGATGATTTATACCGTTTTGAGTTTCAGATGAGCCTATTGTCAAATCCCCGTCTAGCCGACCGCCTCAATCCCCCTTTGGAAAAGGGGGAAGCGCTCTCCCCCTTTCGTAAAGGGGGTCGGGGGGATTTTATCGGCTGTTCTGTGATCTTTTGTTCCTGACGAAATAGCCTCCGTAAAAACTACAAATGGTATTATCCGGTAATAGGCTTCCGTCCAGCAATCTCAGCGTCGGTTAGATCGCGGCTACGATTCACTGCCTGTACTCTCTTGCATGATATTCGCACAGCCACAGGTAATGCCCTTCAGGGGTCAACACCTTCTTCAGACCACCCCCCCCCAATGCCGCTGCGGGTCTTTCTGATCCAACAGCGACCGCAAGGCACGCAAATCCGCTCCCTCTGCATACTCCGGCCGAAGGCGTTCACGGAACCCCCGATCGGTGTCTCTCTCAATGTCAGGGAGTTTCTTGACCAGTTCTTCCATCAATTTCACGTCGTTCTTGATCAGCTTTTCATACGCAAGTTGAAACCTTCGTTGCGCTCAAGGGCAGGCTTCGTGCAATCCGGATCTATCGGGATCTGAATCATAGAAGGAAATTGAAAATTGCAAAATGAAGCGAGGATGCCACCGAAATTGGAATAAGTAGCAACTTGGGTATTATACCACTTCGCAATTGAAATGATAGGTGTAATTATGAGCGCGAGAGAAAACAAGCTAAGCGAATCGCAACACCGTTTGCTGCGGATGGGGCCCCTTACGGAGAAAGCAGCGCTGGGGCGTATTGTGTGATTCATCGATTCGTCATCCCTTCTAATACTAACTCCCTCTTCATAAAGGTAAATGCTGATTCTCGGATTCGTCAATTCATTGATTTTCTACAATGTTTATAAGGTAACCGTTCAGGTCATTAGGGAGGGCAAGGCTCCTGCCGCGCCTTTTGGGTTCGGCGGAGAGCTTTCTTACACCTCCTAGAGTATTGATTGCATCTGGATGCTTGTTTAGACCACCTGAACGGTTACGTATTAACCAAGTTGTGAACCATCCCGAACCATGCGTGTTGTATTAATTGCCTGCATATACCGGTTTACCCGGCTTCCCCTCCTCACTGGTGGATCCAGCGTTGAAGTTTTGGCTCACATCCACAGCGCTGAGCACCAGATCGTAGATGGCAACTTTGTAGAATGTTCCCAGCCAAGGACGGTCTTGAGTGAGTTCATTGGCGAGTCCAAAACGAAAGCTCGTATCCCAATTGGAAAGGTCTCCGCCGATATCTGCCCTGCTTCCGACCTCAACCCCGTTTAGGTAGAACTTGGCCAGCCCCGTTGTGTCACGGGTATAGACAACGTGGGACAGCGCAGTGTTAATGATACCAGCGGTCAGAGAGAGGAGGGCGCCGTTATTTCCCGTCGTCGTGGTACGCAGGCGGGTGTTGTAACTGGTTCCCCCGACCCCCACGCCTCCTTGTCCCAGGGTGAAGTTGCGATTGTAAGGATCTGCCGAGAGAGAAACGATGCGGGCAGGGCCGCTTTGCGTGGTGTTTTGAGGCTTTATCCATGCTTCTATGGTGATCTCGTTGGTGGCACGGCACGTATCGATCAGTTTCGTCGCCGCACCGGCAGAAGCTACTAGAGTCGGCGAGTTA
>JAPUIP010000866.1 GCA_027296925.1 Candidatus Poribacteria bacterium
CCACAACAACAGTGGCTGTCTGTATCCCCAGACCGCTAAGTTTGATGCGCAGCCAACTCTCTTCATTCATTTCATTTTATACCGTATCGCATCAAAACTCCAGCCCAACTCGAATCGCTCTGCCTTGCGCAGCAAACGAAAACGCTTCGTTGATCTCGGTGAACGGGAAGGTGTGAGAGATAATCTTGTGGAACGGATACTTCTGCCGCGTCCGTTTGAGGAAGTCCAGCGCTCTAGCGATGACCCACGCTTCATAAACGATGATTCCCCGGATGGCTTTGCTACACCGCACAATGCTGCCCGGATCGATTTCAGTGGGCATTCCAAGATTGATATTCCCGATCCAGAGGTAACGTCCCCCCCACCGGAGCATCTCAATGCCTTCGGACAGCACTTGCGGCGATCCAACAAACTCGGCGACAACATCGGCGCCGATACCCCGCGTGTGGTCCAGGACATATTCAACGCGATCTTTCGCAGGGAGTTCATCGACATTGATGAGGTGGTCCGCGCCAAATTCACGGGCGAGCTCCAGTCGTGCCGGCAACCGATCTAACACGATGACCTGTCCCGCCCCAATCTCTTTTGCGACAGCCGTTGCGTAAAGCCCGAGCCCACCTGCCCCCTGAATGACAACCGTATCGCCAAGCGTGATGCCGATCTGGTTGAGCCCGTAGATCACCTCTGAGAGCGCGCAGTTGACCGGCGAAACCAGCGGGTCGGGAAGTTCATCGGGAACCTTGAAGATCCAATGTCCGGGCTTCATGTAGTAGTATTCGCCGTAAGCGCCGTGAAAATGAGGCGCTTGATCGCTCGGCACACCCAGCCAATCCCGGTAACGGTTGGGACAGCCGGGCTTTCCGCTCAGGCACATCCAACAGTGATTGCACGGCTTGAAGTAGGAATAGGTGATACGGTCGCCCTCTGCTAACGGTTCTCCCATGCTATCGGTTTGGACGTTTTTCCCCAGCTCTTCGATTGTGCCGACCATTTCGTGTCCAAGGACTTGTGGGACGCCGCTGGCAATTTTGGGTCCGTGTCCTCGCCAAAAGTGCAGATCCGAACCACAGATATTTGCCATCCGTATTTTGACCAAAAGGTCGTCTGCTCCCACTGAGGGGACGGGGTATTCACGGAATTCCATCGGTGTCTGTGCCTGGGTAAAAATGGCGACTTGTCCTGTTTTCATCGCGAGCTCCTCCTCATGCATGAAAAGTAACACCATTTCTCAATGAGAATGGCGCATGATTTTGTAGACGCAGATCCATGTGTCTGCCAAAGCGCACACATGGGTGCGCCGCTACAGGATGCTTTGTTTTCAAACAGAAATGGTATAAGATATATTGCGTCGAATGACTCGTTGATTCGCTTATTGCCCGTATTCATCAAAGTTAACGACCTTCCACTGTCCATCAATCGACTCTGTCAAAATCACGGCGTTGCGCACCGTGTCTAAGATATTCGTATCTTTAATGGTCAGTTCGTATCTGAAGACCACCTGATTTTCATCATCACCCTTTTTTCCGACCTGCTTATACTTAATGTGGGGCTGTGCCTTTGACATCTCACTCCCGCTACGGATCTCCCGCAATAATTCGATTTCGTCTTCCAGCTTCTGCTTGGCGAGTCCGTCACTCAAGCGCAACGCCATCTGCTGGTTTGCATGCAGATAGTAGTTATACACAAAATCCTCCGCGACATGTTCAGGCGTATTCCGATCTGAACAGGCAAGTATGAACAACAGCAGACTAGAGCCGACCACTGCGCTTTTCATGGGATTTCTCTTTCGTGAAGTTGAGTGTATAGACGTCCAAAAGCAGCAATTTCGCTTGACTGAGCTTAGATGAGTTGATATAATGCCTCACAGCCTCTTCGATCTTACCGCGAGGTGTGCTGAACCGTAGTACCACAGAAAGGAAGATTGATGATCATTCACCGCCGGTCTAGGCCATTCCAATGGGTCGTGCTATTCCTCTTTATTTGGCTACAGGGCTGCGATCGTCCCAAAGAGAAGAAACAGGCTGATTCAACTCAGCAACCAGCTCCGACCTCCCAAACTGTAGTGCAAAAACGTGCCCCCAGAACTCAGGCAGAATTTCAAAAAGCAATTGAAGATGGACAGGTGGGAACAATTCGTGGACGGATATTTTTTTCGGGAGAACCGCCGCCACCGCAAGAAATACGTGTGGCACTTAACAAAAGTGTGTGTGGTTCCGTACAAACATCTCAAAGCCTGCTGGTTTCGGAAAAAGGAGGCATTCAAAATGCCGTCGTGTCACTGTTGAAGATTCCCGACGGCTTGCCGATGGACGCTTCTGAATCTTCGCTCAAACTAGATCAGCAACAGTGTGTTTTCATCCCGCATGTACTCATTGTTCCTGCCGGTACTGAATTTGAAGTCTTAAACAGCGATCCAGTGCTGCACAACTTTCATGCCATTGGAAAGCAGAATAAGGAGATCAATATCACGCAGACCCGGACGAAAAGAAGACAGCTGCCTGTGCAGTTCCCTGAGCCTGACATCATCGAGGTGGTGTGTGATGTGCATAGTTGGATGAAAGCGTGGATTATTGTGACGGAACACCCCTACTACGCGCTCACGGATGAAGAAGGTCAGTTCCGTTTGGAAAATGTGCCAGAAGGGAGTTACCGGATCAAGGCATGGCATGAAGAACTGGGAGAGCAAGTTCAGGAGGTTACGGTTCAAGTGAATCAGGATGTGGGTATTGATTTCGAGTTAAGCGGGCCATAGCAGCATCGGTTCGAGAATCGCTAGATTCCTACTTCCATTGGGTCTGCTCCGACGTGCTTGTATGCTTGTTGTATCTCTCGATATAGTCCCCCCGAGGTGGGCTGAAGATATCCAGAACACGCGCTGGCCCCTCTACCACAATTCCCGAATGCACCACATTTGGCGGGACGATGAAGGCATCCCCTGCCTCCAAAACCTGTTCTTCTAAACCAATCCTGAATTTCAACTTTCCCGACAATATCAGCCCGGCTTGCTCGTGAGAATGGCTATGCTCCGGAACTTCACTCTTCTCTGCCATCTCCAAAAAAGAGAGCATCAGATGTTCTCCGGAGATAATACCACTGAGTGCGCCCGGAAATAATTCCATCTTGGGCAGTTTTTCGGCAGCTATAAACGGCATATTCTCCCTCTTTAGGTTTTTCCATAAAAATTAAGGGCAGGACTTGGCCCCACCCTTTTGCTAAGACGTTCGGGCTCAGCATCATCCACTTTTGATTCCGGTTATTTTTTAACAACCTTAATCGCTTTTGACGCCTTCCACGGAGCGGTATGGTTCGGTTGCTCCATCGCGACTAAGGTGGCGCTCTCTTCCAAAGCGATTGTAAAAGTGACTTGAGGCTTCGTATGAACTGGATGCAAATAAGCCCGCGCTAACTCCACATCGTTTTTGTAAATCGCAATCCAGTTGATGTAATGTTCTTCCATGGTTGGATGAAGGGCATCCGCACCAACTGTGACCGTTACATCAAACCATTCACCGGCAACCACTTCATCAGGAGCCTCAATCTTCGGTGTGTGTTTGGCATCATGTTCCGTTTTGACCTGTTTAAATTCTTCGGTAATATGATCCAGTTGGTTAGCGACAACGGGAATCGTAAACAGAACAATGATGACTCCCAGACTTAATGCACCAATCTTGACAGGCTGTTTCTTCAACAATCGAGATAACAAAGCTTACACCTCCTGTTGGTATAGATTTGAATATGACGTGATTATACCACACCGTAGAAAACAGTACCAACGAAAACAGCCGACTGTGTGGCAACTTCCAAATCGGGTTCGCAGAAGTCACAACAATATCTCATCATTTTTCTTGCATTGCTAGCGGGCGAGTTCAATTCGTTGATGGCACTGCAGCGGTGCCAGAAAGTGACATCTCTCTCGGCAACGAAGAGGCGTGGTGATGCACCATTTTCCAATCGTCGTTTTCACGTTTGAAGATGTTTGTCGCTTGCGCAAACCCGACGCTCATCCTTCCGCGCACGGAAGTGTGTATGGATTCCACACACGTCACCCACGCAAACTGGCTATCGACATAGATTGAAACCTCCGTGGGTTGGATGTGCATTCGGTGCGTATTCTGGAAGATATTTACCCAACTCTGGCGAATTCCCTCCCAGCCGGTTAGCGTCTCCCAATTGGGATGGACACACCGTACCCAATCCGCATGTAGCCACACGTCGTCGATCATGTCAATACTCAGATTTTGCATTGCTTGATAGAAATTGAGATTTGCCTGCTCAACCTGTTGTTCATTGGTCATCAACTTCTCCTCTTGCCTCGGCTTCGTGTCTCTCTTGAGTTTCTTTGAGTTTTTTCCTGAACGCCCGCTTATTGAATCCTCGTCGGCCCAGCCAGCCGTCGAAAATGGCGTATACCCAGAAGATCACCAGTTGGATCAGTCCACTGATCTTGAACTTCCACGACGGACGAAACATCAATTTCTTGACCGCGTAGACGTCGAGCCCCTCCCCCTCTTTCTTGACAGCGTAAGTCTGATAGCTATCGTTTATCAGCCATTGGCTGTCTTCCTTTTTTGTCAAAAGCGTGGCATTCTTCGATAGCAGGACGCGGTGCCCCTGAAACACCTCCCACAGAGATTCTGAGACGTTTTTGCCGTCTGCTAAATCTCTCTGGAATTCCGGCCGCATGCGAAACAGTAACTTGTCCTCAAATGTGTATAAGTGATAACTCCGCTCATTTTGGGGAGGAGTATTCTCCGGAGTAGAATCCGCCTCGGTCTTTTCCTCTGATTGCTGCACTTCGGAGATGCTTTCAATCCTATCGATGCGTGTTAAATCCTGCCAACTTTTCACAGGCAACGAATTGATGTAGATGAGTCCCAATGCGGAAATAAATCCCAGAAATAGAAGGAACCCGACCGCCTGCCTACGCAGATAAATCTGTCCCAATCCGGGGATTATGATTGATAGCAGCATCGCAAGGTACGATCGCTTGCCGGCACTTACTTCTGCCATTCTTCTCCTCTCCTTTCATCAGTCGCTACTGGCGATCAGGTAGACGCCAACACAGATTGTGATTGCTCCAATGACCCGCGCTCTCGGGACCTGTTCTTTGAAGAGCAACCATGCAAAAAGGATGGATAAAACATAACCGAGACTGATCATCGGATAGGCGACGCTCAGTTTGACCCGAGACAGGATGACGAGCCAAATCATCATTGTGAAACCGTACACCCCGATTCCGCCAATAACGAAGGGATTCAACATGGCCTGAATCAGCATCGGAATCGCTGACTTGAATGAGCCAATCCGCCCAACATTGATCATCCCCTGTTTAAGCAATAATTGCCCAATAACAGTTAAGCACACGTTAAAAACGAGAAGCATGAAGTCTTTAATATTCATTACACCGAATCCTTAAACAATTTCGCGGATGACATAAATCGGCTTCCTCTGAGATTCATGGTAGGTGCGGATCATCAACTCGCCGAGCAGTCCCATCGTAATCAACTGGACGCCCGTGAACAGCAGAAGTACACCGAGAATGAGCATCGGCATTCGCTGCACCAGGCTTGTTTCCGCGTAAAAATACGATAGCCAGCCGGATTGAACGCCCCCAGGGAAAAACAGTTTGCCGATGGACAGATAGGTGCAAATCCCCATACCCGAAAGGAACGAAATCAGGCCCATCAAGCCAAAGATCTGGATCGGGCGAGTTGAATAGCTCATGAGAAATTTGATGGTGATGAGATCCAAAATGACTCGAATCGTGCGAGAGGGGCCGTATTTGGATTTCCCGTGCGTTCGCGGATGCGCTTTCACTTTAATCTCCGCGATTTCTGCCCCGATGAGTTTGGCGAGTACGGGAATAAAACGATGAAGTTCTCCATAAAGGTTAATATTTTCGAGGACTTCATGGCGATAGGCTTTCAGGGTGCAGCCAAAATCGTGGAGATAAACGCCCGTCAGCTTGGCGATGAGGCGATTTGCGAGGATTGACGGAATACGGCGCAAAATGAACCCATCCTTCCGATCCGCTCGCCAACCGCTGACGATATCGTAACCCTCGGCCAGTTTTTCGAGCAAGCGTTCGATATCGGTCGGATCATTCTGGAGATCGGCGTCCATCGGAATGATTATGTCGCCATGTGCATGATCGAA